>JAOACW010000002.1:125443-256474 GCA_026417625.1 Syntrophales bacterium
TTTAACAAAGGGGATTCGTGTATTTTTTAAGGTTTTGGCGGCTTCCCGTCAGGTTAAGTAATTTTTTTTGAATCCACACGACGTTTGTGAAGTTATGGTAAAAATGACATTTTCTAAAAAGGGGCGTAAAGTTAGGTCATCAGTACAGGTAGATCGTAAGACTCAGAGCGAATCTTTGGAAGAGGTTTTACGACGACTACAAGAGGAAAGAAAGGCCTCTTTTGGTAACTATCGGGAGAGGTCGCTTGCTATTCACGGTCTTGTATGTGCTCGTTGCGGGAGATCGTTTTCGGAAAAGGATATTCATTTGCTTACCGTTCACCATAAGGATGGAAATCATTTCAACAATCCTGCAGACGGGAGCAACTGGGAGAATTTGTGTGTGTACTGTCATGAGAACATCCACAGTCGGGAGATTCTTGCAGATTATCTTGCTAAAGATAGTACCGGTCCTGAGTTTGGATTGGTTTACACTGAGGAGACAAAAGATAGTAGGCAAGGTGGAGGATTTGTTTCTCTCGGTGACGTTATAAAAAAGAAGAGGAGGTGAGTAATAAAGGGGAATCTTGGTGGTTTGTTGGTAGATAAAGAAATTTCCCTCTTGAAAAGGTTGAGAAATGTGTGTTAAAAACAGTCGAGCTTGAGATCTCAAGTAACACGTCTTACTTAAAAGTAAATTCAAATCTATGGAGGAGGGTTGATCAGTGGAAGTTTTAGAGCAAGGAATCGGAAAGATATTCACGGATCCCGATGCGGATAAGGCAAGGGAGTTTTTCCGCAAGAAGAATCGAAAATTAGAAAGCAAATTGATGACTGTAAAAGAGGCGGTGGAGAAATTTGTTCACGATGGAGATTATCTTGTATTAGGTGGTTTTGGGGCAAATAGGATTCCCACAGCTGTTGCTCATGAAATTGTCCGTCAGGGGAAGAAAAATCTCGCCTTTGCGGGGCATACTTCAACGCATGATTTTCAGATTTTGTGCGCAGGAGAGTGTTTCAACAAGGTTGATGTGGCGTACATAGTGGGACTTGAAGCGCGTGGACTTTCTCCCAATGCGAGACGTTACATGGAGAGCGGAAAGGTAGAAGTGAGTGAATGGACTAACTATGCGTTGTCTGTGAGGTTCAAAGCTGCAGCTGCTGGTGTATCTTTCTACCCCGCTCGTAATATGCTTGGGACAGATACGTTTAAGTATAGTGGGGCAAAAGTTATAAGTTGTCCATTTACGGGAACGAAGTACGTGGCACTACCAGCGATTTACCCGGATGTGGCGGCCATTCATGTCCATGAGGCGGATATTTATGGAAACTGCCGTGTAAGAGGTATAACCGTATCCGATTTTGATGTGGCACGCGCAGCGAAGAGGCTGATAATTACCTGTGAACGATTGATACCTCATGATGAAATTAGAAATAATCCCAGTTTAACTGTGATCCCCTACTGGTGTGTTGATGCAGTTTGTGAAGTGCCTTTTGGTAGTTATCCAGGAAATATGTACGGTGAATACTTCTCTGATGAAGAACATCTGCGTGAATGGCTGAAAGCAGAGGAAGATCCAGACGAGTTCAAGAGGTTTCTCGATAAAAACATATACAGTTGCAAAGACCATATTGAGTATGTGGAGAAGAACGGTGGCATTCGTAAAATGCAGATGCTCCGTCAGAAAGAGTTTATGTTTATCGGTGCTAGGGCTTAAGGAAAGGAGGAGGTAATTCAAATGGCAAATTACAATACAATGGAACTTATGATTTGCACCGCTGCAAGGGAACTTGAAGACGGTGCTTCTGTTGGGGTTGGTACAGGTGCGCCATGTGCCGCTGCCATGTTGGCCCAGAAGCTGCATTCCCCAAATCTTGTCATAGTATTCGAGGCGGGAGGAGCTGTACCTCAGATTCCCGAAATGCCCATTTCGGTTGGCGATTCTAGGACAACCTGGAAGGCGGTTATGGCCAGTGGTATGTGTGAAATAATGGAAACCGCCTGCAGGGGTATGCTTGACTATACATTCCTTGGTGGTGCCCAGATAGATATGTACGGCAACCTAAATTCCACACGAATTGGGCCTGATCACCAGAAACCGAAAGTACGCTTCCCTGGTAGTGGGGGGGCAAATGATTTTGCTTCCTTCTGTTGGCGTATGATCGTCATGACACCACAGGATCCTCGTCGATTTACTGAGAAAGTTCAATTCATAACCACGCCTGGTTGGTTGCAGGGCGGTGATTCTCGTGCGAGGTCGGGACTTCCCCTTGGAGCGGGACCTTACAAGATTATCACCAACATGGCGGTGATGGATTTTGAGCCCGAATCTAAGCGTATGAGAATCATTGCTATCAATCCGGGATATTCAGAGAAAGATGTTCAGGATAATTGTGGTTTTGAATTACTCAGAGCTCCGAAGATCGTTGAGAACCCACCGCCGACGGAAGAGGAGCTTGTGATTCTCAGGGAACAGGTTGATCCATACCGTTACGTTATAGGAAGATAGGATAGGAAAAACATCGTAAAGAAAAGCCGGTATTTACTAAAGAATGCCGGCTTTTCTTTTAAGGGATTATCAAATGTATGTTCTCGGCAGATTTTACGATTTTATCACCAACTGATGTACCACAAAATACACAAGTATAATCGTATTTTTCGCCATCTGGTAGGATCAAAAGTAACCGTTTCCTTACTGGCACGGCGCGGCGACATCTAGGACAGAAGAGTTCTAGTGCTTCAAAATCGCGGTACTGTTCTTTTCTGTCTCCTATCCTTATCATGTTCTCTTATTCCTCGTCGGGTATTAGTTTGGCGTTTTCAAGCCACACCGTGGCTTCACTGTCACTCGGTGCTCTGTAGTCTCCTCTAGGAGAAAGTGATCCCCCTGAACCAACCTTAGGACCATTGGGCATACAGGAGCGTTTAAACTGGGTCGTTTTGAAGAATCGATAGAGATATACGTTGAGCCAACGTTTTATTTCTCCTATAGTGTAAGCTTTGCGCTTGCTTTGAGGAATATCGGGCCATTCTCCTTTATTCACATCGTGCCACGCGTTATAAGCCAGAAAGGCAACTTTAGTGGGCAAATAACCGTACCGTGTGATGTAGAAATTGTTGAAATCCTGAAGCTCAAAAGGTCCTAATACCTCTTCTGTTTTCTGAGCCGGTTGGTCTTTGTCTTCGCCCGGGATGAGCTCCGGACTTATTTCGGTGTCGAGTATTTCTCTCAATATTTGCGACACCTCGGGTGAGAAAATTTCCCTTTCCGCTACCCATCTTATAAGGTGTTGTATGAGGGTTTTTGGTACACTAGAATTGACGTTATAGTGGGACATATGATCACCCACGCCGTAAGTGCACCAGCCTAGGGCAAGTTCACTCAAGTCTCCTGTACCTACCACCAATGCTCCGTGCATATTGGCCAAGCGGAATAGATAGGAAGTTCTTTCTCCGGCCTGAACATTTTCGAAGGTTATATCGTAGACCTTTTGCCCGAAAGCGAATGGATGACCGATATTTTTTAGCATTAGTAGAGAACTGTCCCGTATATCCAGTTCGTTAATCTCCACTCCGAGAGCTTTCATGAGTCTCTTTGCATTGGTGTACGTTTTTTCCGAAGTCGCAAAGCCTGGCATAGTATAAGCTTTAACATTGGTTCGTGGTAAGCCAAGGAGATCCATAGTTCTCGCTGCTACAATTAGTGCGTGTGTTGAGTCGAGTCCACCGGATACGCCTATAACAACCTTCTCTATTCCTGTAGCTTCCAGTCGTTTCGCGAGACCATTAACCTGGATGTTGTATGCTTCGAAGCACCTTTGATCCCTTTTCTTTGGGTCGGCAGGGATATAGGGAAATCTTGACACCTCACGATCGAGGAGCAGCTTTTCACCCCGGCCAACTGTGGGAACTTTTACTTCAAAAGTAATCTTTCTAAAAAGTTCTAATTCTTTTTTGAAAGTTCTGCTGCATTGATTGAAGGTGTTCATACGCATGCGATCCTGACTTAAACGATCGAGATCGATGTCAGCGTATATGATCTGGGGTTCTCTAAGAAACCTTTGTGTTTCAGCAAGCAAATTGCCATTCTCGTATATCATGGCATGTCCGTCCCACGCGAGATCCGTAGTGGATTCTCCTGGCCCTGAAGCCGCATATAGATAAGCTGCTAGACATCTTGCAGATTGGTTACCTGCCAGACTTTGTCTGTACTCGGATTTTCCAATTGTGACATTAGATGCGGAGAGGTTAGCGATGACTGTTGCGCCTGCCATTGCTGCGAAACTTGAAGGGGGAATTGGGACCCAGAGATCTTCGCATATCTCTATAAAAAAGCAGAAATTCCTTATGTTCGAAACTTGGAATAGTAGATTTGCACCAAAGGGAATGTCATCTATGCCAGCGAGGCGCACCTTTTTTGATAAGGCTTCTTCGGCGGGGCAGAACTGTCTTCTTTCGTAGAACTCTCTGTAGTTTGGGAGGTAGGATTTTACAGCCACACCTAGAATTGCACCCTGGTGTATGACCGCACCACAATTGAAGAGTTTGTTTTCTACCTGAAGTGGCAAACCAACGATGATAATTATGTTCATCTTCACTGACGCCTTTTTCACGCGTTCTATACCTTCTAAGGCGGCACTTATGAGAGCTTCCTGATGGAATAGATCCTCGTTAGAGTACGCTGTTAAGCCTAATTCGGGGAATAAAACGAGTATGGCCTTATTTTTTTCCGCTTCCTCGGCGAGTTCTATGGTCTTCTCAGTGTTAAAATAAACGTCGGAAACACGAACTTCAGGAACGCAGACTGCCACTCTTATGAAGCCGTGGCTGTAAAGGTTGAAGAATGTTTCTGTCATGGTAGTTTTTTCTCCACATAAGCATAGGCGCTATGGTTGTGAATGCTCTCAAAATTCTCTGCTTCCACGCTGTACCACGTGAAATTTTCTATTTCGTTGAGCCGAAGGGCTACGTTTCGTACCACGTCTTCTACAAACATAGGGTTGGCGTAACTTTTTTCTGTGATGTATTTTTCGTCTGGACGTTTCAGAAGTGTATAAACTTCACCGCTTGCAGACTCTTCGACGATCTTTATCAGGTCCTCGATCCAGAAAAATTTTCTGAAACGTACCTTCACGGTCACCATACTCCGTTGGTTGTGGGCTCCTACTTTACTTATCTCCTTGGAACAGGGACACACGGTTGTTACGGGAACCGTTACTCCTACGATAAAATCCAGAGAATTTCCGTTGATTTCCCCACTGAAAGAACACTGGTACTCCATTAGACTCCTCGCACCAGAGATCGGCGCACTCTTTTCGACAAAATATGGAAATGTAATTTCCATGAAGGAAGACTCTGCGTGCAGTTTTTCTTTGATTTTTGTGAGAATTAAGTGAAAAGTTTTCAGGTTTATCTGTCCTCGGAATTCGTTTAGTACTTCTACAAAACGGCTCATGTGGGTTCCTTTGAAGTGGTGGGGTAGATTCACATACATGTTTATAGTAGCGTTCACATATTGCGTGCCCGCTTTTTTATCGAGGACAAGTATGGGATACTTGATACCTTTTACTCCCACTTTTGTAATATCAATGCGGCGATGGTCCTTCTGATTCTGTATGTCCATCATGGCTCTTTGTAAGTTGCTCTGGCGTTATCCGATTCCCAGACGGTTACCTCCTTGAGTTTCACACCTGGTATTTTGATGCGTGAAAGTAACTCTTTGTATATGTAGGCAGCGATGTTTTCTGCTGAGGGGTTTATCCCTCTGAAAGCGGAGGTTTCGTTGAGATAAGAGTGATCCAGTGTCTCCAGTATTTCGGATACCCATCTTTTTAAATCCCGAAAATCAACCAGAATTCCTTTTTCATCTAATGCGGGTCCAGATACAGTTATTTCCACATGGTAGTTATGTCCATGGAGGTTTTCACACCTACCACCCATTTCCAGGCTGTGTGCGGCGGAGAAACATTCTCGGATGGAAATTTCGTACATATCACGTCTTCTCCCAATTTTTTTAAGTCTAATTAAAGATGACAAATATTGCAATCCTTTTGAAAAATCGATTTAAAATAACCAGTTTGTCTGCTTATGGTAAAAAAAATTTGAATGAAGCGGTTTAATGTGGTATTTGATTAGCGCAAAAAAGGGGGTGATGCGGGGAATTTGACCTATAAGAAGTGTGTGTCTTTGCTAAAAAAAATGAAGGAGGTTGAATATGAAGGTGTTCAGAAGAAAAAGAGGTGAGAAGGGTTTCACTCTTATTGAGTTGATGATAGTCATTGCGATTATTGGAATACTTGCTGCAATCGCCATTCCGCAGTTCATGGCGTACAGAACAAGGGGTTACGAGGCGGCTGCTCGGGCGGATGTGAAGAATGCTTTCACAGCTGCACAGGCATTTTTCTCTGATAACCCGGGTGGTACCGCTACTCTTGATGCTCTTAAGAGTTATGGCTTCAATACAACGGCAAATGTAGTTACGACTGTGGTTAATGGGACGCAAGCTGCCTTACAAATTACTGCCTCTCACACTGGTGGAGGTCGTGCCTTTACGGTGGATAGTACAGGGGCAATTACACCATAAAGAAATGGTTTTTGTTAAGAGGAGTAAAGGGGTGAATACATCACCCCTTTATTTTGTTTCTAATGTGGGTAGTGAAATTAGAAGAGCTATAATTTGTTCGTTATTATTATCTTTCGCGGTTCTTTGCATTTATTTTCAGGTTCAAGATTTCAAGTTCGTATATTACGATGATGATGTTTACACAACGGGTAAACTCCATATTATGAAGGGTGTTACCTGGGAAGGTGTAAGATGGGCTATAACCGCGACAGAGGCGGGATTTTGGCATCCTTTAACGTGGTTGTCCCTGATGCTGGATATGGAACTTTTCGGATTAAACACGGGGGCCTTCCACTGGACGAATGTGGTGATTCACCTTGCTTCTAGTATCATCTTTTTCTTATTTCTAAAGGCCGCAACGGATGATGTAAAGAAAAGCTTCCTCGTAGCCATTCTCTTTGCCGTTCACCCACTTCATGTGGAGTCCGTTGCCTGGGTTGCCCAAAGGAAGGATGTGCTTTCGACGCTTTTTGGTTTTGCTAGCCTCCTTGCATATGTACGTTACGCGAGGTTGTTACATTGGGGATGGTATATAGGAACTTTTCTGTTCTTCATTTTGGCGTTAATGGCGAAACCGATGGTGGTCACCTTCCCGGTAGTAATGCTGCTTTTAGATCTATGGCCCCTCAGACGTTTTCCAGAAACGCCGATTAAACGACTATTTTTTGAAAAGATCCCCTTTTTTGTTGCATCGTTTGCTGCCTCTTTGCTTGTGATATATACGGAGAAGAAAGTTGGGGCCATTACGCCTCTGGAAGACTTGGGTTTGCTGAAACGTATAGCAAATGCTTTGGTATCTTATGTGAAGTACGTCGTACTCACCATTTTCCCTAATAACCTTACCTTTCATTACCCTTACCCAGACTACATCCCTGCATGGCAGGTTGTAGGAGCTTTGTTTTTCTTGTTGGGTGTTACGATTTTTGTTTTATCTTGCCGGGAGAAGTATCCATATCTCGCTGTGGGTTGGTTTTGGTATTTAATAACTCTGTTTCCTGTGTGTGGGATTATTCAAATAGGACCCCATGCAATTGCGGATCGTTACAGTTACGTGACAATAAATGGTTTATTCCTTATGTGTGTATGGGGGATAGAGGACTGTGCAAGAACAAAACTTAAGCAAATGATAATAAATGGTTTTTGGGTTGCTGTTATCGTTGCTTTTTCAATAGCCGCGTGGTTTCAAACGGGATACTGGCGCAATACTGAAACACTTATGGAGAGGGCTTTGAGGGTGACTGATCGCAACTTTATAGCGATGAACAATTTGGGGGCTTATTATATTGATAGCGGTAATCCTTTTAGCGCTTTACCCGTTCTCTGTGAGGCGCTGAAGATTAAACCCCAGTTGGGTATAATACATTTCAATTTGGGCAGGGCTAACTATTATGCGGGGAATTTTGATGGCGCCCTTGAATCTTTTCATAAAGCTTTTGATCTTTCCTATAGAAGAGATGAAAGTCTATGGTGGATCGCCAGGGTATACGGTAAATTGGGTGAGTGGAAGAAAGCGTCGGAGATTTACGAGAGAGTACTTGCTTATAAGATAGATGATTGTTCGCTTCGCTTTGAGTATGCTTGGGCGTTGAAAGAAAGCAAGGAAGTAGAAGGTGCTAAGAAGGAACTTTTTTTTATTTTAAAAAGAGAACCACATAACGTTCAAGCAGCAATTTCACTCATAGATATCTTTATGGATGAGGAAGATTTTGACAGGGGCATCAGTTTGGGGGAAGAAATGATAGGAGAGGGATACGTTGATGAGCAGTTATTCAGGAAACTATCTCAGGTATGTGCAAGAAAGGGATTTTACGGCATGAGTGTATGGTATGCATCGATGGCTGAGAAAATGGCAGAGATGGGATCTCCTGAGAAGCTCAGTTCGCGCCACTAGACTTCGCAGAGAACTCTGGGTGAAAGTGTAATGATTTCATTCTCATGATTTTTGACGAGAATCATATCTTCAAGTTTTACTGCCCCGACACTTTCATCCATCATGTGTAAATCCAGTGCGATGACTGCACCCTCTCCAATTTCAGAATGGTCATGCTCAGCAAGAATGGGAGGTTCGTTTAACTCTAGTCCTACCCCATGTCCTACGAGGTGCGCTTTTTTCCCTCCTTCAAGGGACTGAAATTCTTTTTCTTTACCCACCTGGGCGGCCTTTTGTACTGCGAGTCTGTATACCGCATTCGCTTTTATACCTGGTTTTATATTGTCTATGAGATAATCTGCAATCTCTCTCAATGCATTAAAGAGCTCGTGGATTTTGGTTTTTGCTTTTCCAAGGACGTAGGTTCTTGCTTGGTCCGCATGATAACCCTCAACCAGAGTTGGAATGTCCACAATAACCACATCACCTTTTGATACTTTTCTTTTTGATGGTCCTGCGGGAACAGCGGGGCTAAGTCCAACACCTGAAATCGTCTGCACAACACCACTTGTACGAAAGAGGTTTTCACCCGAGGCAAGTGGTCCCCTGCTCATGAAAAAGTCTGGTTGTCTGATAAAAAATATTCCTTCATGCCCAGCAAGGCGGTGAGCGTATTCGATAGCCGCAGCCAGCTCCAGTTCTGTAATACCCTCTTTTAACGTATTAAGTATGGCTCCATGTCCTGCATTAACGGCGATACAGGCCCTTTTTATTGCCTCTATTTCTTGCACATCTTTTTTCTTCCTCTGATCCATGATGAGTGGGGAAATGTTTACACAATTAACATTAGGTATGGTATTTTTAATTGTCAGCCAATCTTTTGCAGTAATTATATCCATTTCCAGCCCTAAAGAGGTTTTCTCAGTTAACCTTTTGGACTGAATCATAGACAAAAGGAATTTTAGTTTTTTTTCCTCTCTAACTTTGTCCAGAGGTATGAAGACTTCTTCCTTTGCAAAGGGTAATCCATGGCGGACATAAAGGGCATACTCGTTAGGTGTAACGAGTAACCATGATGGTTGTGAAGTACCGGTTAAATAGAATACATTTCGTGAATACCCCACGATGGCAAATTCTATTCCGTTATCTTCAAGGGCTCTCTGAAATTTTTTTATTCTCTCTCTTTTCTCCATCCCGAACAAATTTTTATAACAATTTTTCGATTGATTCAATTCGAATAATAACGGTAACTTAGTATTACACCGTATAGATGGGTTCGCACTGCGAAAATGCTTTCGCATAGCCAGTCTGTTTTTTTGTTGGTTGCTCGTCTAAATATTCAGTGATTTCAATTAATTTTGATGTTTAAATAAGCTTAGATATGGCACGGTTTATGGATAGGATGTTTAATAGTTTGGCAAAAGGAGGGTGTGAAGTATGAATTCTGGTATTTATGGGTCTGGATTTGGTGTAGAGGTACCTTACGAGTTTGGAGGAATGGAGTATATAATAGATTATTTGAGCTTAGAAAATCATCCCTTGAGCTTGGAGTCAGGGGAGAAATTAGACGTAGAGTTTTTTTACTACGATCTGACCAATCTATTGGAAGGGGATACGGATATCACGGTAGATTTTGATTATTCTGTGCATAGAAGTGCTAGCGAATATCACACTAATGAGGATATACAATTTACTGTGGTTCCACCTGTTTACGAAAGCGCTGTCTGTTTCCGCTATGTTTAGACTTAGGAGATGATCTGTTCGGAGGAGTGGCTCCCTCTTTTCTGTTGTTACTTTTTTAAAAGTACGGTCTTATTCTTGACTTAAGGGGAAGGCATTCTATAATGCTTGTGTGGAAACATTCGTCCTGGCTGTATTAAGTTTTGCTCTTGCCGTTAAGGTCCTTATCACGAGGAAACTTAGCGGCACCATGATCTCCTTTGCCATTCTTTGTTTTTCCATTTCTTTTTTCAAAATCAACTATTTTCTGTACGGCATTTCTCAACACAAGCTTTGGTTTAACCTTTATCTTCTGGGGCTTTTTTCGATCGTACCATCATTTCTCCTATTTGTGTGGTACGTCACAGGATACGGAAGTATTTTGTCAAGAAGGATGTTAATCTTTACCGCATTGCTGGGTCTGATTGCGTTATCTGCTGCTTTTATTAAATCCCCATGGTTTCCGGGACACTGGTATGTGTACTTTTATGTTTTTACCGTGCTCTGTGCGGGTAATATAGATATGTACTACGTTTTAGCACGAAAGAGGGATGGAGTTGAGAAAGCTCGTTTATTTTATGTATCTTTATTCGTCTCAGCAGCACTGCTAGTAAGCCTACTTGACTTGATTTTCCTGTTGGGAGTTGCCTGGCCACCTATTTCCAATTTCATCGTAGCTGCATTGCTTTACCTTATTTTCTCTGTCATCACCCATCCTCAACTTCTGGAGTTAAAGGAACTTATGGCACGTGCGCTTGTTACAGCTGTTCTAACGTTAACAGTTATGACTACATTCTTCTGTGTTGTTTACCTTTTGGACAAGGTGGGTTCATCTTACCTCACCGGTGTTATGCTTGCGTCATTCCTTATCGTTATCATAATCGATCCCGCACGGTATTTTTTTAAAAAACTTCTGACGATGCTTTTTCCAGAAAGCAAGGATGTATTTGATTTTGTTTATTCCTTTGACAGTCGGCTGGAACAGGAGAAGAGTTTGTTGCTTGAAGAGATGGCCCCTGTTCTTGCCCATGAAATACGAAATCCACTGGGTTCCATTAAAGCCGCTGCTCAGTATCTGCGATCGGAATCGGAGAAGGAGGAAGATCAGAGATTGCTGGATGTTATAATAGAAGAGGTAAATAGACTTAACAATGTGGTGACCCAGTTTCTCTACTTTGCTAAGCCCTATACTTTGAATCTTAAGGTTCAGGATGTGAATACCGTAGTAGAAAAGGCTGTTTCTATTATACGCGCAAGTCCCCTTGCACAGGGAGTAGTAATTGAAGAGGATCTTCGCGATGGTATTCCCCAGATATCTGTAGATGCGGAACAGCTAATAAGGGTGATCTTGAATATTGCGTTCAATGCTCTGGAGGCTATGGGTGGGAAGGGGAGGTTGACAATACGGACGAGAAGGATTAACACAAATGAAGGAGTTTCCGTAGGTATATCTATAAGGGATACGGGGCCTGGAATTCCAAAGGAGCATATAAAGAATATTTTCAAACCTTTTTTTACTACCAAAGAACGAGGAGTGGGTCTTGGTCTCGCGATATGCATGAGGATTGTCAAAGGTCACGGCGGGCATATAAGAGTGAAATCGATTCCAGGTCAGGGCAGTATCTTTTACATTCGTTTAAATGCACAGCGATAAGGGGGATATACGGATGAGTCATCTTCTCGTTGTAGATGATGACAGGAGCATGCGCCTGGTGTTAAGTACCATGCTGAGGAAAGAGGGCTATGAGGTGACATCTGCGGTCGATGGCATGGAGGCGCTTGAGGTGCTCCGTAAGAAGGATATCGACGTTGTCATCACCGATCTGAAAATGCCCCGTCTAGATGGAATGGGTCTTCTTGAGAGGATCCGTTATGAATACCCGGAGATTCCCGTCATATTAATTACAGCCTATGGGACGGTAGCAACAGCAGTGGATGCCATCAAAAAGGGGGCTTTTGACTATATAACAAAGCCTTTTGAGCAAGATGATCTGAAGAATATTGTATCCAAGGCTGTAAGGACTAGGAATCTCAATCGAGAAGAGGTGATACTTAACCCTGATGATCTCAACCGTTTCGGTATGGTGGGTTCCAGTCCGGAGATGCTTGCCATTTTTGAGACGATCAGGAGGGTGGCTCCCACCACAACGACAGTTCTTATAACAGGAGAGACGGGCACGGGGAAGGAATTAACGGCGAATGCCATACATGCGAATAGTCCCAGGAGGAACAATCCATTCATCAAGATAAACTGTGCGGCGATTCCTGAGAATTTAATGGAGAGCGAACTATTTGGGTACGAGAAGGGGGCTTTTACCGGAGCTGTGGTGAATAAGCCGGGGAGAGTGGAACTTGCTCATAAGGGTACGCTTTTTCTCGATGAGGTGGGTGAATTGCCCCGAGAGATGCAGGTTAAGCTACTGAGAGTAATTCAGGAGCAGTCCTTTGAGCGGGTCGGTGGATTGCGCACCATACATGTTGATGTGAGAATCATCGCTGCTACTAACCGCAATCTTTTCCAGGAAGTAAAGGAGGGAAGATTCAGAGAGGATCTCTTTTACAGGTTGAATGTGATGCACATCCATATGCCAGCACTAAGGGAGAGAAGAAGCGATATCCCTGCGCTTGTGGATTTTTTTATAGAAAAATTCAACAAGAAGCTCGAAAGAAATGTTACGGGTGTCGATGAAGAAGTAATGAACCTATTTATGAATTATCGCTGGCCGGGCAACATACGACAGATGGAGAATGTTCTTGAGCGGATGATACTTATGTGCCGGGGACATGTGCTGAGGTTGGAAGATGTTCCTCAAGAGATTAGGTTGGCAGTTGATGATGAACACCGCATACCCGATGTGCAGAGTGGTCAGTTTAAAGAAGTCATCCGTGAGCAGATCAGCGAGGTGGAAAAACAGTTGATCATCCGCTGTCTAGAGGAATGTGGTGGTAATATAACAAAGGCTGCACGTCAGCTCGGACTTAGCCGTAAAGGATTGCAGCTAAAGATGATCAAGTACAATCTTCGTAAGTGAACCCCACCTTGACAATCAAAAAATAAGAACTAAATTAGTGGCGAAAAAAGAAGAAAAGTTGAATACTTAGATAGGGAGGTGGAATCAATGTTGGAATCTACGCTCTGGAGGTTTGGTAGATTTATGGATCCGTTTGCGGAGATGATGCGTTTGCGAGAACAAATGAACAGGATATTTTCCAGTTTTATCTATGGAACAGAAGCGGCGTTTCCGCCCGTTAACATGTGGTTGGGGGAAGATAAGGTGATTGTCACAGCAGAAGTGCCCGGTTTAGAGCCGGAAAACATAGAAGTTACCGTGTTAGGTGACTCGCTTACTATCGCTGGTGGCCGCGAGGAGGAGATCCAGAGGGAAGTGAGCTACCGCCGGAAAGAACGTAATAGCAAGCGTTTTGCTAGAACTTTTAAGTTGCCTTTTAGGGTTGACAGCGATGGTATTGAAGCCCGTTTGGAAAGAGGAGTTCTTGTGGTCACCCTTCCAAGAGATAAGGCTGATATGCCGCGCAAGATAAATATCCGGGGCTAAATTAATTATGAAAGGGGGTATTGATTATGGAGCGGGAAGCTCAGGTTGTAAAAGAGCAAGAGTTTCGCACGCCTGAAGAAGGTGCTCGTACAAGGAATAAAAGGGTATTTATCCCAAGGGTAGATATTTATGAGAGCAAAGATAGTATTGTGCTCTTAGCTGATATGCCTGGTGTTGATGTGGATGACGTGGATGTTACTTTAGAAAAGAATACTCTCACGATCCGGGGCAGCGTGAAACCCATGTCCTTTGAAGGATTGGATTTGGTATATTCGGAATATGATGCGGGAGATTATCAAAGGTCGTTTAGTGTGCCAGAGGATGTTGATCGGGAGAGAATTGAGGCTACGGTAAAGAACGGTGTTCTGAGACTTGTGCTTCCTAAGAGTGAAGCAGCAAAAGCTAAAAAAATAGCCATAAAGGTTGAAAACTAAGCGAAGGAGGTGAAGTAACTATGTTCGGCAAATCACTGCTACCTTCCATTTTCGGAAACAGAGGAGTTACCATCAGAAGGGAAGAAGAACATCCCTTCTATAGATTACAGAGAGAGTTGAACCGCTTGTTCGATGATTTCTTCCGAGGATTTGGGTCAGTTACACCATTTGAAGGGGAGTTTGGACGTTTTGTCCCTTCAATTGATGTAAGAGAGGATGAGAAGGAGTTTGTTGTTCAGGCAGAATTACCGGGCATGGATGAAAACGATGTAGAGGTGCTCCTTACGGATGATACCCTGACCATTAGAGGAGAAAAGAAAGAGGAAAAAGAGGATAGGAAGAAAGGGTATTATCATGCGGAGCGCACCTACGGTGCATTTTCGAGGACCATCCCTCTGCCTGAAGGTGTGGATACTAAAAAAGCCGAGGCTACTTTCAAAAAGGGCGTGTTGAGTATCACGCTCCCGAAGACTGATGAGGCCCGCTCACGGGTGAAGAAGATAACTATAAAGTCAGAATGAGAATGTAAGTGGCAAAAAGTAGCCCCCATCTCCTGGGCAGATGGGGGTTTTGCTCTATTATAAATCTTTCTCACCGTTTAAGCGTTTTATCCAATCTATCATGTACGCGAGAGTATGAGGATTGCGTCATTTTGCTTCAACGACTCGCCTTCATGATACCTGGTTTATTTGACGAAATCGTGAAAATGTTTAAAAAGGTAATCAGTGATCAAGATTGAGCTCCAAGTTGTTGGTCTGGATAGACATTAGCTTTAGGCAGAAAAGGGGTTATAGAGCCCTATTAATTCATTCGTAGGGAGAATTTCCCTGACAAGCTCGACATTGGGCACCGTCTTTTGCGGGATATGCTTCTCTACAGGAAGGGCAAATAGAAAAAATATCACTGAAATGTTCAGTGCGGTACTCTTTTTTTAGCGAAACGGGATGCAATCCGAGTATGGAGGCGCCTGCAGTGACTAGCTCTTGGATAAGAGATTCTGGTATTTTGATTTTTTCCCTCTTTCCTGTGTACCAGTTGTAGATTTCCGGCCAGTTGGAAATTTTGGAAGTGTCGATGAATACTCGGATACCTTCACCTTTTTTCCTATCGTAAAACGTGACGGCGAGTCGCCCAAGATCAATTATTTTCATCATACCATTTCCGATTGTGCAGTGTGTTAGAATCTGAATGGCATCCGGAAGGTAATAAGGGGTTTCACATATTACGTAGTAAGGCTCAGAACCGTAGAAATTTTCCAGTGCTAGCCTTACCATGAAACAACCGAGTATCAACTCCGGTGTCAGATGTCCGTGGAAGGATCTAACAATTTTCAAGTATTCTTCAAATGAGAAACCGTTCAGTTCTTTCATTTTATTATCTGAAAGATGTCTTTCGCCCGCGGATCATCAGCGGTTTTTAGAAGTTCAAAGAGGACCATTTCCGTGCTACTGATCATGGCGCCGGCGGAGACCATTCTCTGAATTCCTACCTCTCTGTTTAGAGGGGATCTGGAAGCTACAGCATCAGCTACCAGGTGAACCTCGTATCCTATCTTCAGAAGATCCAATGCTGTTTGGTAAACACAAACGTGCGCCTCGATACCACAAAGTATAACCTGTTTACGGTTATTTGCATGTATGATTTTCATGAAATTGCTATCGCCGCAGCAACTGAATGTACTTTTTACAATAGGCTTTACATCCGGCATTAGGTCTGTTAATTCGGGGACTGTAGCACCGATCTTAATCTGTTCTGTACAGATGATAGGTACATTCAGTATTCTTATCCCGTTGATTAGTTTTTTGACATTTGTTAGAAGGGAATCCCGATTGTGCATTGCAAGAAAAAGGTTCCCCTGGATGTCAATGATAAGAAGCAAGCAGTTTTCTCTTTCCAGCATGGTTTAAATACCTCAAGATAAAGATTTTGGAAGCCCTGCGTGATAAACGGCACTTGTTGTTATGATTCCAGGAATTGATTCCTGCAAATAGTGTGTCACTTTTAAGAGCGCATTCAGGTCGATGTCCGTTGCACAGCCCATACTGTTGAACATGAAAACGATATCCTCAGTGGCTATGTTTCCTGTCGCACCTGGAGCAAAAGGGCATCCTCCCAGTCCTCCAAGGGCGGCATCGAATCGTCTTATACCCATTTCATAGGCTTTGAGTGCATTGGCAAGTCCCAATCCCCGGGTGTTGTGAAGGTGAAGTGCAAATTCAATTGTCGGGAAGAGCTCAAAACAGAGGGATAGTATTTCCTCCACCAGCGCAGGATGGGCATAACCAACAGTGTCACACAGTGTTATTTTCCTTATACCAAGAGATACAGTTTTTTCGATGTATTTTACAATTTCATCGTTGGGTATGTATCCTTCAAAGGGACAACCGAAAACGGTTGCCAGAGCCACTGTTATATCCACGCTCTTTTCTGTGGCGAACTCTTCTTTGATTACTTTAAGCTCTCTAAGGGATTCATCTCTACTCTGGTTAACATTGTTCTGGTTGTGGGATTCGCTTAAGGAGTAAAAGAAAACTAGTTCTTTAATACCTTTTGAAACTGCTGTTACTGCCCCTTTCACGTTTGGAACGAGAACGTTTAATTTAGTGTCACCTAAATCTTTAAGGTTTTCGATTACTTCCTCCATATCACTGAACTGCGGTATAGCCCTCGGGCTTACAAAAGCGCCCACTTGAATTTCCTTTATGCCGCAGGTAGCGAGCTGTTTTATTAGAGAGATTTTTGTGGCTGTGGGAACAAAAAAATTGAGATTCTGAAGGCCGTCCCTTGGACCCACCTCTATGATTGTAATTTCACTCCTAGTAATCATCGCGTGTTCTTTTATAAAAGATGTTCGTTATTTTCAAGCAGTATTCTGATAAATTTCCCCTTGACATCGTTTGAATATTTAGGTACCCAGTACAACCTCGAAAACTACACGCATCAATTTGGAGGTTCCGTTGGCGAAGCATAAATCAGCGATAAAAAGGGCAAGACAGAACGAGCGTAGAAGGCAGCGCAATGCTGCGGTAAAATCAAGCATCAAAACGGCTATGAAAAAGGTGTTGAACGCTGTGTCGCTGTCAAATAAGGAGGAAGCCAGGAGGCTACTTCAGGAAGCTATTCCGAAGATTAGCAGGGCAGGAACGAAAGGATATATACACAAACGGAATGCGGCAAGGAAAATTTCAAAGCTGACGAAAAAGGTTAATGCTCTGTTTCAAACGTAATGTATTTAAAACCCGAAAGTCATCAGTTGATACGCCCTTTCTGCTATGTCAGTAGCAAGTTTGGAAATTGATTTCGATCGTGCAATTTCCCTTTCAGATAGGGTAACTGCGAAATAGTCCGCCGTTCCCTGAAAGGCAGGATTGGACCATATGATTTCTCCTTTAGATCTGTCTTTGAGTTTAACATCGAGGGTGAGATGAAGACGTTCTTCCAGTGCATAGTTTGAGGTTGATTGAGAAAGAGTTGATGACTTCAGATCGACAATTTTTATTTCTAGAACAGCATCTGCCTCTTCTGGACAGGCAACAACCTGAAAAATTCCTCCTTTTATGAGCCATTCGATAAATGCTGATTTTATGGTGTTTTCTATGTATGCTTCGTTCGTTTTATTTACGACAGGTTCTACGTAAATTTTCCGTATGTGTGGAGCTCTGTGAACAGACGCTTCCTTTACACTGTGATATCCGCATGCGCTGAATAGTATAGCCGAAATCACCATAATTAGACTCATAACGGAACTTTTTTCTTTACTAAGCATCTTTGACCACGATATTGATCAATTTTTTGGGTACGTAGAATTCTTTCACAATCGTTTTGCCGGCTGTGAATTTCTGAACCCTTTCGTCAGCCAGAGCTAAGGACTTGATGGTGTTCTCTTCTTCGTCTGCGGGAACTGTTATGCGACTTCTCACTTTACCGTTAACTTGGACCACTATTGTAATCTCTTCTTCAGTGGCAACTGCTGGATCGTATTCTGGCCAGGGGGTGTTGCACAGCATCTCTCTCATACCGAGATGACTCCAGAGTTCTTCGGCGAAATGAGGAACAATGGGGGATAGGAGTTTAAGCAGGGTTTCAATGGTTTCCCTTATTACACTTAGGCCTAAACTATCTGATGGTTTAGGTGTCGCATATAGTGCGTTTACTAGTTCCATAATAGCGCTTATTGCTGTGTTGAAGTGGTACCTATCCTCAATATCCCTCGTGACTTTTCTCACCGTCTGGTGGGTTTTTTTTCTGAGCGCTTTTATCTCACCTTCAATGGCTTCTGGACTGGAACAGGTTGGAATGTTCTTTATTTCATCCAAGTAATCAACAATGATTCTCCATGCACGATTGAGAAAACGAAAGATCCCTTCCACCCCCTGATCGTTCCACTCTAGATCTTTTTCGGGCGGGGCGGCGAAAAGACAGAACATCCTCACAGTATCTGCGCCGTACTTTTCCACGAGATAATCTGGATCTACCACATTCTTCAAAGATTTGGACATTTTTTCAACTTTTCCTATTACAACTGGCAATTGACAATGTTTGCATTTACCGTTTTCCACTTCGTACGGGTACAGATATCCATGAGTCGGGCACTTGGTGCTCTCTTTGCAAACCATGCCTTGTGTAAGTAAATTTATAAAAGGTTCGTCAAATCCTAGAATCCCGAAATCTCTCAGCACCTTTGTATAAAATCTGGAGTACAGTAGGTGTAATATGGCATGTTCAATTCCCCCTATGTACTGATCTACAGGCATCCAGTAATCCAGTTTTTCACGGTCCAGACCAGGTTTTTTGTCGTAATTGGCACAGCAGAACCGGTTAAAGTACCATGAAGACTCCACAAAGGTATCCATGGTGTCAGTTTCCCTCTTTGCGGGACCTCTGCAGTTTGGACATGAGGTGTTCAGAAAAGCTTCGTTTTTTGCCAGGGGTGATCCCCCCTCACCTGTAAACTCCACGTCTTTTGGAAGAATAACGGGTAAGTCCTCTTCAGGGACGGTAACGATACCACACTTGTCGCAGTATACTACGGGTATAGGTGCTCCCCAGTAGCGCTGTCTTGAAATACCCCAATCACGCAGACGGTACTGGACCGTTCTTTTACCCAGACCCATTTTTTCCAGATAGTCAGCAATTTTGTCCATCGCATCTCTATTTTCAAGGCCGTTGAAAGGTCCAGAATTTACGAGAACCCCGTCTCCCTCGTACGCTCTTTCCATTGTTTGTATGTTTAGGGCTTTTTGGTGAGGTTGTATAACGATGATGATGGGGAGATTGTATTTCCTGGCAAATTCGAAGTCCCTCTGATCGTGAGCAGGAACGGCCATGACGCACCCTGTGCCGTAGTCTGCGAGAACGAAGTTGGCGGCATAAATAGGCATTTTACGTTTGGTTACTGGATTTAAGCAATAAGTACCGAGGAAGATACCTTCTTTTTCATAGAAATCGGAGGTTCTTAGAATTTTATCCTGCTTTTTGATCTTATCAACCCATTCTCGAACCTCTATTTCACGGTCCTTTCCCTTAACAAGTTCCATGACCAATGGGTGTTCCGCCGCGATCAACATAAAAGTCGCACCGAAAATTGTATCCTGTCGAGTAGTAAACACTTTAATTTCTCCATTTCCATCGGCCATAGGGAATGTAATTTCGCATCCGTAACTTCTCCCAATCCAATTCTTTTGCATGGTGAGCACACGCTCCGGCCAGCCTTTTAGTTTGTCGCAATAGTCCAGCAGTTCTTCTACATAGGCGGTTATGCGGAAAAACCATTGTTCTAGTTCACGGATAGTAACTTCACTTGAACATCTCCAGCACAAACCACCTTCAACTTGCTCATTTGCAAGTACCGTTTGACACTGGGGACACCAGTTGACAAAAGAGGATTTTTTGTACGCTAGACCTTTTTCATACATCCACAGGAAGAATAGCTGTTCCCAACGGTAGTACTCAGGTTCGCATGTGGAAATCTCTCTTTCCCAGTCATAGCTAAATCCTAAACGTTTGAGTTGTTGCCTCATGGTGGTTATATTTTCGTTGGTCCAGATGGCCGGATGAATCCCATGGGCAATAGCAGCATTTTCAGCGGGCATTCCAAAAGCATCCCATCCCATGGGATGTAACACGTTAAACCCTTTCATTTTTTTGTAACGGGCAATTACATCACCGATTGTGTAGTTGCGCACATGCCCCATATGGATTTTACCTGAGGGATAAGGGAACATCTCGAGAAGGTAGTACTTAGGTTTTGAAGTGTCCTCTTCAACGTGAAAGGTTTTGTTCTCCTCCCATATTTTTTGCCATTTCACTTCAATTTCTTGAGGATTATAACGGAGGTTCATGGTTGCCTCCCTGAAAGAGATTTTATTTTGACATCCGTAGCATATATGCAGGCGTAATTCAATATATACAACTAATCGTGTTGTTGAAATTTCCTCAGTGATTTTGTTTATGCGAGGTCGTAATGGGTTGAGAGCTTAGAGCATCAAACACCCGCTGCCTTTCTAAGAATCTCAACCATGTCTGTTCTTTCCCATGGATAATCATCGAGGAAGAAGGTGACTGGGATTCTTCTGTAGATATCTCCGTTGAGGAGATCAAAACGCTCAATCATCGCTCCGGGACGGAGATCAAATAGTTCAGATACAATTTTGTCAAGCTGGCGATCAGGGATTATTCCTGTTCCAAATGTGTTTACGTATATTGAGAATGGTCTAGCTATACCTATGGCGTAAGACAATTGTACTGAACACTTTTGTGCCAATCCTGCAGCAACAATGTTTTTTGCCACGTAGCGAGCTCCGAATGCAGCAGAGCAATCCACCTTCTCCGGCGACTTGTTAACCACTGAACCACCGCCAACCTGTGCTCCTGGATATCCTCCGTAAAAATAGACAACCAACTTGCGGCCTGTTACACCTGAGTCGGCAGCGCTACATGAGTTTACCGCCTGCCACTCACCGGTGGGATTGAACAAAAATTCTGTTTTTTTATCCACCCATTCCTTAAGGCATGTGAAGGCAATTTTTTTAGCTTTTTCTTTCACCTTCTCTTTATTTCCCTTTACAAATCTGTAATCTACAGCATTGGAAACAAGCACTTTGACTAACCTTTTTGGCTTTCCTGTTTTATCGTCGTATTCAACCGAAACCTGCCCTTTACCGTCGGGTGCAAAAACAGGATCACCACACCTTTCAAAAGCTCTCATAAGTCGGCTAACCAACACGTATGGTAATGGCAATAACTCCGGCGTTTCGTCACAGGCGAAACCATACATTATGCCTTGGTCGCCTGCCCCCACCTCTCTTTCTACGTTGTGCTCCATGCTAGTACCCAGGTTTATATCGGGGGATTGGGGTATAATTGCATTTAACACCCCCATTACATTGCCGTCGAGCCCCACGGCTGAGCTGTTGTAACCTATTTTTAGAACCGTTTCTCTAGCAATCCGCTCAACCTCCACATTTACCCTAGTTCTTACTTCACCACCAACTAGGCATAATCCTTTCCCGAGGAATACCTCGAGACCACAATGAGGCATGTTTTGCAAAGACAACCCCAATTGCTTTTCTTTGTCGAGGATATCAGCAATGATATGGGCAGCTATCATATCAGCGACGATGTCAGGATGACCAATCTTTACGCTTTCTGCTGTAATTTGCATTTTTTAATCCTCCTCAGGGGTAAATAAAAAACCCGCACCAAAGCACGGGTTTAAACTGTGTATTTTAGCTTGGTGCTTTAGCACATTTATATAGCGGAGCAAGTTACCCTTAAATCACCGCTGTGTGAGCACATTACCACATGGAGGAAGTATGTCAAGGAAAATTAGCCAGAGTGGATTCTATTTTTCCATCTTGCTGTATATCGCATCAAGTATACCGTTTATAAAGGCTCCCGAGTTTTCCGTCCCGTAAAGTTTTCCGAGGTCAATAGCTTCATTTATGGTTACTTTAGGTGGAATGTCATTACAGTAGAGCAACTCGTATACTGCCATTCGGAGTATACATCTATCTACTACCGCCATGCGACTTATTGTCCAATGTTCTGAATAGTTGCCTATAATGGAATCTATTTCGTCACGATGTTCCCATACGCCCTGGACGAGTCTGAGGGAAAAATCACGGATGTCCTTCCCATCACTGATATCCTCTGGAATCCCATATATTTGGAAATAGAGTTCGAAGGCCTCTTCTACATCTCTGTTGTAGATATCCAAACTGTAAAGGATCTGGAGGGCAATTTCCCTCGACCTTCTCCTGCGGTGCATCGAAGTTGTGCATTTAAATCTTTCTGAAAAGATCTACCATTTCGATTGCCGTTATGGCGGCATCCCAGCCTTTATTGCCCGATTTTGTACCCGCTCTTTCGATGGCCTGCTCAATGGTATCCGTTGTTAAAACACCGAAAGCTATTGGTATCTCTGTTTCCAGGGTTACGTTGGCTATTCCTTTTGAAACCTCAGCCGCTATGTATTCGAAGTGCGGCGTAGCACCACGGATTATGGCTCCGAGACAAATGATTGCATCAAAACGTCCACTTTTTGCTAACTTTTTTGCAACGAGTGGGAGTTCAAAGGCTCCTGGGACCTTAACAATATAGAGGTCTTTCTCCTCTGCTCCTGCTCTTGTAAGGGCGTCGATCGCTCCTTCGATGAGGCGCCCGCTGATAAATTCGTTGAAGCGACTCGCCACAATGGCGAATTTCATTCCTTTAGCAACGATTTTCCCTTCCACAGTTTTTACAGGCATGTTTATTGACCTCTGATTTTATAGTAAGTGTCCTAATTTCTGTTTTTTTGTTTTAAGGTAGTGGACATTGTTGACGTTGGGTTCGATTACGATGGGAACCCTTTCAACTATCTGTATGCCGTAACCTTCAAGGCCGACAATTTTTTTGGGGTTGTTTGTCATGAGTCGCATCTTTCGCACTCCCAGATCTGCAAGAATCTGGGCACCAATACCGTAGTCCCGCAGGTCTGGCTTAAACCCGAGGGCGATGTTCGCTTCAACCGTATCTTTACCCTGTTCCTGAAGGGCGTAAGCGCGGATTTTGTTTACAAGTCCTATACCTCGCCCCTCCTGTCTCATATAAACGATGACACCTTTTCCCTCCTGTTTTACCATTTCCATAGCTCGATGAAGTTGATCACCGCAATCACACCGTTCTGATCCGAATACGTCGCCTGTTACGCATTCAGAATGCACCCTTACGAGAACTGCTTCATCGGGTTTTATTTCTCCCTTGACGAGCGCTATGTGCTGTAAATCATCTACATCGTTTTCGTATACTGTTACCTTGAACTCACCTCCCCAGCGAGTGGGCAGAGTTGCTGATGCCACTCGTCGGATTAAGGATTCGTGTTTTAACCTGTAATTGATTATGTCCGCTATAGTTACTATTTTTAGATTGTGCTCGGCGGCGAATTTTTCAAGGTCAGGCATTCTCGCCATCGTCCCATCGTCCTTCATAATTTCGCAGATCACCGCTGCCGGTTTTAGTCCAGCTAATCGGGCAAGGTCCACGGACCCTTCTGTTTGACCCGTACGGACAAGAACACCTCCTTTTCTCGCACGGATAGGAAATACGTGACCGGGACTCACCAAATCTTCGGGTTTTGCGTCATCAGCAACTGCCGTTAAGATCGTTGTAGCTCTGTCATGGGCTGAAATTCCAGTTGTTACACCCCTTCTGGCTTCAATGGAAACTGTGAATGCCGTTCCGAAGCGGGATCTGTTTTCCGGAACCATGGGTTTTAGGCCCAATCTATCCGCATGTTCCTCTGTTAGTGTCAGGCAGATCAATCCGCGACCGTACTTTGCCATGAAGTTTATGGCCTCAGGTGTCACAAACTGAGCTGCCATGCAAAGATCACCTTCATTTTCTCTGTCTTCATCGTCCACTAAAATTACCATCTTTCCCTGACGAATATCTTCAAGTGCCTCAGGTATGGAGCTTATGGGCATGTCATCACCTCACAAAACCGTGCTTCTGCAAAAATTCCAGAGTTATTCTTTCTTCTTTAGTTTTTTCTTTTAAACTCACGAATTTCTCGATGTATTTACCGATAATGTCTGTTTCGATGTTTACCTGGTCACCGATTTTCTTCATTGTTAAAGTAGTTACACTTGCTGTGTGGGGAATGATATTCACGTAAAAACAATTGTCAAGTACACGATTCACTGTAAGACTCACACCATCGACCGCAATTGATCCTTTTTCCACAATGTACCTCATAAGCTCGTTTTTAGTTTCGATGGCAATTACGGTCGAGGAGACTTTCGTTTCCTTTATCTTTATGTAACCAATTCCGTCTACATGCCCCAAAACGAAATGACCACCCAAAAAATCTGTCGGTCTTAGAGGTTTTTCTAGGTTGACCAGAGACTCCAATTTCAAATTACCGAGGGTGGTTCGGTTCAGCGTTTCTGCTGAAACGTCTGCAGTGAATTCATTTACTGAAACGCGTGTAATCGTAAGACAAACTCCATCGACAGCTATGCTGTCCCCGATCTTCAGATCCTCAAGGTTCAAGTTTGTTTTAATTACAATGCGTGCACCTTCACCTTGTTTACTTAACTGTTTAACTTTGCCAAGATTCTGTATAATTCCTGTAAACACGCTCAGTCCCTTTTGGCGTTGAGGAGTTGTTTCAATTCGTCAAAAAAGTCATTTACATCTCGAAACTGTCGGTATACTGAAGCGAAACGCACGTATGCCACCTTGTCAAGTTTATGGAGTTCATTCATTACCTTCTCCCCGATAAATGATGATGATACCTCTTTTCCCTGAATCTCCTGACAGGCCCGTTCTACCTCATCTACAATGCGGTCGATCTCATCAACACTTATAGGCCGCTTTTCACACGCCTTCAAGAGGCCATTTTTTATTTTCATTCTGTCGAAAGGTTCTCTACGTCCATCTTTCTTTACTACCATGGGATATATTTCTTCCACTATTTCGTAAGTTGTGAATCGTTTGCCACAACCGAGACATTCCCTCCGTCGACGGATGGCATTACTATCTTTGCTAATACGAGAGTCGATAACTTTGTTTTCGTGATAATAACAGAATGGGCATTTCACAGTTTGCGTACCTCTGTCATTGCTTCCCGCAGTATCTCTGATGAGAGGGGATCACTGTAGGGATCTTTTATAATTACTGTTGTAATTCCAGCATTTACGATCATCTTTGCACAAATTACACAGGGGTGGTGTGTGCAGTAAAGGCTTGCCCCTTTGGTGACCACACCGTGTCTTGCCGCCTGGATGATGGCGTTCTGTTCCGCATGAAGCCCACGGCAGAGCTCATGACGTTCCCCGGATGGTACATTGTTTTGTTCCCGCATACAGCCAACTTCTAAACAGTGCCTAAGACCTGAAGGTGCGCCGTTATAGCCTGTAGAGAGTATGCGTTTTTCTATAACGAGGACTGCTCCCACCGCCCGGCGCAAGCATGTCGATCGGGACGCCACGAGTTCAGCAATACTCATAAAATATTCGTCCCATGATGGTCGTGTTTTCGTGATCTTTAGCTCTCTTGCATCATGTATCATGTTTCAGCTGGGTTGAGTTCCTCGATGTTTACACCTTTCAGGTGATCCGCGTAGAGTGGAAATTTTTCACATAACTGGGATACTTGTTCTCTAACTTCTTTGATTATCTTTTCGTTGTCTATGTTTCTCAGCACGGTAGATATGAGCTGTCCAATCAGTTCCATTTCTCCTTCTTTCATTCCTCTCGTTGTTAAAGCAGGAGTACCGAGTCTCAGCCCGCTGGTAACCTGGGGACCTCTGGTATCAAAGGGAATGCTGTTTTTGTTAGCTGTTATACCAGCGCGGTCGAGAGCTTCTTGGGCTTCTTTGCCTGTGATTCCCTTGTCGGTAAGATCTATAAGCATAAGGTGATTGTCCGTACCTCCAGAGACGAGACGGAACCCTTCTTTCTTCAGTGTTGCCGCAAGGGCCTTTGCGTTTTTCACGATTTGTTCCTGGTATTTTTTGAATTCCTCTGTTAGTGCTTCTTTGAAAGCTACTGCTTTGGCTGCAATTACGTGCATTAGGGGTCCTCCCTGGGTTCCTGGGAACATGCGACTGTTGATTAGGGAGGCGTATTCTGCATTACACATGATGAGACCACCCCTTGGTCCACGGAGTGTTTTGTGAGTTGTGGATGTGACGAATTCACAAACGGGGATAGGAGAAGGGTGTAAACCTGTAGCCACAAGGCCCGCGATGTGGGCGATATCGGCCATTATCATTGCTCCCGTTGCGTCTGCTATTTCTCTGAATTTCTGGAAATCGATTGTTCGGGGATATGCGCTGGCACCTACTACAATCAGTTTTGGTTTGTGTTTCTTTGCCAGCTCTTCCACCTCGTTGAAATCGATCTCTTCTGTGTCTCTATTCACACCGTAAAATACGACGTTGTAAAGACGCCCAGAGAAGTTTGCCGGACTTCCATGGGATAGGTGACCTCCATGGGATAGGTTCATCCCCAGTATTGTGTCACCTGGCTGAAGAACTGCAAAGTATACTCCCATGTTTGCCTGTGTTCCCGAATGTGGCTGGACATTTACATGGTCAGCACCGAACAGTTTCCGGCAACGTTCGATAGCGAGGTTTTCCACAATGTCCACGTATTCGCAGCCACCGTAATACCTTTTACCCGGATAACCTTCAGCATATTTGTTTGTCATGACGCATCCTTGAGCCTCAAGGACGGCGTTGCTAACAAAATTCTCCGAGGCAATTAGCTCTAATTTGCTTGCTTGTCTGTGGGTCTCCAAGAGTATTGCCCTTGCCACCTCAGGATCAACCACTTTTAGGTGAGAAAGCATAGGATTTTACCTCCTTTTGTTTTAAAGGCCGTTAGCCTTTTCGATGAGAGTGATTTTTTCAATACGCCTCGCATGCCGACCCCCTTCAAAGGGAGTTTCAAGCCAGATCCTCACGATTTCTGACGCTTTTTTTGGGGTCGTCCACATACCTGAAAGAACTAGAATGTTGGCGTCGTTATGTCTTCTGCTGAGGTACGCCATTTTTTTGTTCAGGCACAATGTTGCCCTAATACCTCTAAACTTGTTGGCCGTAATAACCATACCCGCTCCAGAACCGCATACCAGAATTCCCCGTTTGAACTCCCCTTGAGAAACTGATCGTGCTACAGCCGCTGCATAATCGGGATAATCTGACGGTTCTTCACTGTTTGTACCCACATCCGCTACATTTAAATTTAATTCCTCAAGTATTGTTCTGACAGCCTCCTTGAGGCGATATCCTCTGTGATCGGCACCGATTATTATAGTTTCTATTTTATTCATGATTTGAATTTCTTGAAAATTAGTACAGCATTGGTTCCGCCAAACCCAAAGGAGTTTGACATAGCCGCCCTTACTTCTTTTTTCTTTGCCTTATGAGGTACAAAATCCAAATCCATCATGTCGGGATCGGGATTGAACAGATTTATCGTAGGGGGTATGATTTCTTCTTTTATCGCCATGACACAGAATATTGCCTCCACACCACCTGCGGCCCCTAACATGTGACCAGTCATGGATTTTGTTGAACTGATTGATATTTTATGAATATGATCACCAAATACCCTACGAATGGCCTGCACCTCGTATAAATCGTTCAGCGGTGTAGATGTCCCGTGTGCGTTGATGTAATCTATATCCTCTCTGGTGAGTTCAGCATCAACAAGGGCCGCTTCCATGCATCGCGCAGCTCCTTCGTGCCCTTCTGGTGGCGCTACCATGTGATAGGCGTCACTGGTAATGGCGTACCCTACAATTTCTGCGTAGATTGTTGCGCCCCGCTCCAGAGCATGATTGAGTTCCTCCAGTACGAGCAGGGCAGCCCCCTCGGCGATAACGAAACCATCTCTGTCTCTGTCGAAGGGTCTGCTTGCCCGCTCAGGCTCATTGTTTTTCCTCGAAAGAGCACGCATAGCGTTGAATCCGCCGACGCTAAGTGGTGTAATTGCTGCATCCACGCCTCCTGCAATCATGACATCAGCATAGCCATACTGAATCATTCGGAACGCATCACCAATACCATAAGTACCTGATGCGCAGGCAGCCACAGGACAGGCAATTGGTCCTTTAAGGTTAAACCTTATAGAGACGTGGCCAGCTGCCAAATTTGCAAGCACAGCTGGCACATCAAAAGGTGACATCTTGTTGGGTCCCCCTGAGAGGATCCTCTCTTTCGCATCTTCCATTGTGGAAAGACCACCGATTGCAGAACCTATAATCACTCCTGCTCTGTTGCATTCTTTAGAGGATAACTTTAGACGGGCGTGATCGACGGCCATATCAGCGGCTGCGAGGGCATATATGATGAAGTCATCGTATCTACGCAATTCTTTTTTTGTTACGTGTTTTAGTGGGTCAAAGTTTTTCAGCTCCCCTGCAATCCGTGTTTCGAAATTTTGGCAATCAAACTTAGTAAGGGGTCCTATTCCCGATTTTCCGCTGCATGCAGCAACCCACGATTCTTCTACACTGTTACCCAGAGGCGTTACTGCACCCATACCTGTGACCACAACACGTCTTTTCAAGAAAGACCTCCTTTTTTTTGGAGTTTATTCGACGCCTTTGCTTCGCAAAAACGCTATAACGTCTCCTATTGTTCGTATTCTTTCTAGTTCTTCGTCCGAAACCTGAATGCCAAAATTTTCTTCCATTTCCATGATGAGTTCAACAAGGTCAAGGGAATCGGCTCCCAAATCGTCCACAAATGACGCCTCCGGAACGCATTCCTCCCGGGTTACACCTAACTGTTCCATTATGATTTCGATGACCTTTGCCTCAAGCGACATATAGCATTCCTCCTGAACTTCCGTTTTTTTACATATAAAGACCACCATTGACGCGGAATACCTGACCAGTTATGTATTCTGCATCATCGGAGGCAAGAAAAGCGACAACGTTCGCAACATCTTCAGGTTTGCCAAATCTTTTCAAAGGGATGATCTCCTTTATTTTTTCCTTAGTTTCGCTTAACATTGTGGCTGTCATCTCTGTTTCTATTAGCCCCGGGGCTACAGCATTTACGCAGATGTTTCTAGAACCAACTTCCCTTGCCAGGGATTTTGTAAAACCGATAATTCCCGCTTTCGAAGCTGAGTATAAAGTGTCGCCGGCGTTTCCTGTTTCACCCGTAATTGAGGTGATATTTATAATTTTGCCCGACTTTCTTTTGATCATGTGGCGGATAACTGCGCGACAGCAGTTGATAGTCCCCTGCAGATTAGTACCTATGACTTTTTCCCAGACGGAGTTACCCAATCTTAGGAGGGGACCCCCAACCCAAACACCAGCGTTATTGACTAAGATGTCTATATGTCCCCATTCTTTAGCTATAGAGTTTATGTTTCTCTGAACCGCGTCTTCGTTCCGAACGTCAAAAGGACATAAACGACCTTTTCCTCCAATTTCTTCTACGGCTTTTAAGGTTTCTAGAGCAGCTTTTTCATTCTGTATATAATTGATGTAAACGAAGGACCCCTGCTTTGCTAGTTTTACTGCAATTGCCCTTCCGATACCGCGGGATGCCCCTGTTACAAGGGCCACCTTTTCTACGATCATGTGACCGTTTTTTCAATCGCTGTGATCACTCTTCCCCGGTACGTTCCACATTGACCACATACCCTGTGGGGTAGTTTATGCCCCCCACATTGTGGGCATAAAGAAAGGGAAGGAGAAGTAAGGAAGTCGTGGGCTCTTCTTTTGTTTCTTCTCGCCTTCGAATGTCTTTTTACAGGATTAGCCATAGATCTACCTCTTCAAAGGGTTATTTTACAACCTTGAGTTTCTTTAGTATGGCGAAACGTTCATCTACCTTTTCTTTGCTGCAGGAACATGGTTCGATGTTCCGGTTTTTGCCACATGTTGGACAGATCCCCTGACAATCGTCCCTGCAGAGAACTCTCATAGGGGCTTCAAGTATTAACTGTTCGTATATTAATGTCTCAAGGTCAATGGTTTCGCCGTCGTAATAGGTCACATCAAGATCTTCACTGCTTAGTTCTAGCTCTTCACTGTGGATTACTATTTGATGATAAGGTGTTATAACGTAGCGGAAATAACATTCCACAGGAAAGGTTACTGCCTCTAAACATCTGCTACACGCCATTATCAGAGATGTGGAAATTAACCCATCAACTATTACATTTCGCCGTGCCCTTTTTAACGTGCATGTTACTTGTACAACTGTGCTACTAAAAGGAAGGGGGTCGTTACTGGGAAGCTGTTGTGATAACCACTCCCGGTCTTTAAAAAAATTGAGATGTAAACCTTCATCAGGGATTCTGTTTACATTAATCTTCATATGCTTCTAAGCTTTGAATTTTTTGAAAGGTTTAATTACATTACAAAATAAAAGTCATGTCAAGAACAAAATATCATGTTGCTATTTGAGGAACTTGACAAATATATATACGGTCAATATAAAAGCCCCATTTGACTCGAGAGGGTTGGTGCATTTTGAGTGGTAAGAAGCCTGTAAGAACGAGGTTTGCTCCTTCACCAACAGGGCATCTTCATATCGGTGGTGCGAGAACGGCATTGTTCAACTGGTTATTTGCCAGGCATCATGGGGGGAAGTTCATTCTCAGGGTGGAGAATACGGATCTGAAACGTTCATCGGAGGAGTCAACCCGGGCTATTCTGGAATCTCTAACATGGTTGGGTTTGACCTGGGATGAGGGTCCTTACTTCCAAACGGACAGGATTGAGATTTATCGATCCATGGTGAGAAAGTTAATTGCGGAGGATAAAGCCTATTACTGTGTTTGTTCTCCTGAGGAGCTGGAGACTAAGCGGAGAATGGCCATAGCGGAGGGTCGAAAACCTAAGTATGATGGTACCTGTCGTGACAGGGGTCTAAAAAAGGTAGAAGGAGCAGTAGTTAGATTTAAGGCCCCAAAGATGGGTACCACGAGATTTAGAGACCTCATAAAGGGGTGGATAAGTTTTAGTAATGAAGAGATGGATGATTTGGTTATAGAGCGTGCTGATGGTTTTCCAACTTACAACTTTGCAGTGGTGATTGATGATGCTTTGATGGGGATCACACACGTAATAAGAGGTGACGATCATGTGAATAACAGCCCCCGCCAGATTTTGCTATACGAAGCTTTAGGTTTCTCCATTCCTGAATTTGCCCATGTGCCGATGATACTTGGTCCAGATCGCACAAGGTTGAGTAAACGCCACGGTGCGATGTCAGTTCTTGCCTATAGAGATATGGGGTACTTGCCCGAGGCGTTGGTGAACTACCTAGCACGGTTAGGTTGGTCACACGGTGATCAAGAGATATTTACCATAGAGGAGTTGATCGAATATTTCGATCTGGATGCAGTGGGTAGATCAGCGGCAGTTTTCAACCCAGATAAGTTGCTTTGGTTAAATCAGTATTACATAAAGCAGTATGATTCAGAAAAACTTGTAGATGCAGCACTTCCTTTTTGGCGTGCGAAGGGTATAAAAAAAGAAGATAGGGATTTTCTGAGAAATATTGTGAAAGACTTGAAGAGTAGATCCCGAACAGTTGTGGAACTCGTTGATAAGAGCTTATTCTATTTTAACGATGATATTGAGTACGATCCTGAGGTCAGATCAAAGTTTCTCACAGATGAGATTATCGTCCATCTTGAGGCGATAGCGGTTCGTCTTGCTTCATTGGAAGATTATTCCAAGGGAGGAATAGAACGGTTTCTCCGGCAATTGGCAGAAGAGAGGGGGATAACGCTGAAGACCATTGCACAGCCGCTTCGAGTGGCTCTAACCGGATCCACTGTAAGTCCTGGCATCGACGAGGTTATGCTGACGCTTGGTAAGGAACGCGTTATCAAAAGGCTGCTGAGGGCGATTTCTGTGGGTAGAGAGCGCTCAGGTTGATGCGAAAAATCTTTAAAATCTTCTTGACAAGAAGCAGGGTGTCAAATTAGTTGGTAAGATCATGGTCTTGGACATAGATGCTGGTCCTATCGTCTAGGGGTAAGGACGCCGGCCTCTCACGCCGGAAACCGGGGTTCAAATCCCCGTAGGACCATCAAATTAAGAGAGAAGGAGGACATAATGCGTATGTCATCATGCATTATGTCCTTAATTTATGGAGATGAGGTTATTATGGCGATACTTGTAACAGGTGGGACGGGTTTTATTGGAAGTCACACTGTTGTGGAGCTTATCGCAGCCGGATTTGAAGTCGTTATCATTGATAACCTCTCGAATAGTAGAAGAAGTGTTATTGACAGGATAGAGGTAATTACGGGGGAAAGACCCACATTTTACTTGGCCGATTTGAGAGATGAAGGGGCGTTGAAACGTATTTTTTCTGTAAATTACATTGAGGCTGTTGTTCATTTTGCTGGTCTTAAATCGGTTGCGGAATCTGTAGAGAGGCCACTCGATTATTACGATAATAACATTGTGTCCACTTTGATGCTGTGCAAAGCTATGAGGGAGGCAGGTGTTAAAAAGATAGTGTTTAGCTCCTCCGCCACAGTTTACGGAGATCCTCAAAAAGTGCCCGTTTCTGAGGATGCTCCTCTGAACCCCATAAATCCTTATGGCAGAACGAAGTTAATAATCGAAAACATATTGCGTGACCTTCAAGGAGCGGATAGGGAGTGGAAAGTGGTTTTGCTTAGGTATTTCAATCCTGTTGGAGCTCATGCAACAGGCCTTTTAGGTGAGGATCCACGAGGCATTCCCAATAACCTCATGCCTATTATTACTCAGGTAGCGGTCGGTAAGAGGGATAAACTTTTTGTGTTTGGAAGAGATTATCCCACACCAGATGGAACGGCTATACGTGATTATGTGCATGTCGTTGACCTTGCAAGGGGCCATGTGCAGGCTTTGAAATGGTTATTCAGTGCGGATCCGAGTGATGTCCTCATCTTAAACCTCGGAACGGGTCGAGGGTACAGTGTGCTTGAAGTAATAAAGGCTTTTGAGGAGGCTTCGGGGAGAGCAATACCATATGAATTTACAGTTCGGCGTCCAGGAGACGTACCTGTTATCTATGCTGATCCTTCACGTGCCATGGAAGTGCTGCACTGGGAGGCTCATTATGATCTAAAGCGTATGTGTATTGATGCCTGGCGGTGGCAGTTTCAAAACCCCAGTGGATATCCCTATTGAACTGAAAGAATTTTCCCCATTATGTCTGTTCCTATCGTTACTTTAATTACCGATTTTGGCACTAAAGATCCCTTTGTGGGCCAAATGAAGGGTGTGATGTTGAGCATTAACCCTAGGATTGTTATCGTTGATGTTACGCATCAGATCCCTCCGTTTGACGTCAGAAAGGCTGCTTTCGTGGTGTCAGAGAGTTTTGGTTATTTTCCTCGAGGTACTATCCACGTCGCTGTGGTGGATCCAGGTGTCGGATCTGCAAGAAGGCCGATCATTGTTGCGGCTCAGGGTCATTTATTCGTGGGTCCGGACAACGGTATTTTTTCTCTGATAATTGACGCGGATGATAACTATAAAGTGATAAAAATCGAAAACGTAAAGTTTTTCTTTCCTGAAAGAGGTTCAACATTTCATGCCAGAGATGTTTTTGCCCCAGTGGCAGCATGGTTAGCAAAAGGGATTCCTGTAGAGGATTTTGGTCCCCCTGTAGCGGATCCTGTCACACTGAACATAGATATTCCCTTGATTTTAAGTAACTCCATTAAGGGGAGAGTTGTGTATATAGACAGGTTCGGGAACTGCATTACCAATATTCATAAAAGAATGTTGCCGCGGGAAGATATGAGTACTCAATGGGAAGTTCTCTGGAGAAACAGAACCGTTGAACTGGTAAGTCATTACGAAGCTGCATCAAAGGGCGATATCTTTGCCCTTTTCAACAGCTCGGGTTATCTTGAACTTTTTGTGTTTATGGGAAACTGCGCAGCTGAATGGAACTTTCTCTGTGGTGATGAGGTTGAGTTAGTCTTCCGATCCAAATGAGAGTTTTTATTTCTTTTTATGGCGGTTCATTTTAAGCCTTTTTCTGTATTTGTGCTTGCTCATTTTTTTCCGTCTCTTCTTTACCACACTTCCCATGGCCTAAACTTCCCTTCCTACGGTAATAAGAGCTCTACTACCATAAAATCTATTAAGAGTACAGCAGATCTTATCAGCCACCTTCCCAACCTTTAAAGCCCCTGAGAGTGGCTGTTAGCTTTTCTCCCAGATAATGATAAACCTCGTATTCCGTAACATTCCCAGTTACTTCGTCGATTTTGCTCTGTTTTGCTGTGCGTTCTGGACTTGCTTGCCATGATTTCCAGTCCTCTATACTTCGCCATGTGCTGATCACTAGAAACTTATTCGGATCATCGGCGGAGACGAGAGTTTCACCACTAATGTAACCCGGTTGATTTACCGCTAATTTTCTCAGTTCTTTCACGAGGTCTAGGACCTCTTTCTCTTTGCCCTGAGGGATTTGCCTCCGGATAAACACCTTAACAGCCATGCTGCCCCTCCTTTTGAAATGCTCTTTACGATTTAAATTTAGAGTAACGGCTTTTTGGTGTCAATAGAAAAGAGAAAAAATTTTGTATCATTTACCGTAAGTGTAGACAAAAGTTTCTTTTAGAGGTAAATGTAAAACGAATGGACAGCTAGTTTTGAGGGGAGTTTTGGGCTATGGATGATTACGGGGACCTCAAAATAATTGATGCTCACATTCACTGCGGGGTTCAGAATGTCCATCAGCCTTTTGAAATGATTGTGGATTATCTTAAGACCGGTGGCATATCAGGGGCGTGTTTATTTGCCCCCGTTGAAGACGTATATGATCGCTACGACTACAATTTTAAGGATAATGCTTTCTGGCAGGTGTGTCGTAAAAAAGCGAATGAGTATGTTTTAAAAATTCAGGAAACACACGAATTTTTTTGGGCCTTTTATTTTGTTTGGAACGATTTTCCTGTGTCGGAGTTGAAAAAAGGTTTCAGAGGTGTTAAATGGCATCGGCACGAATACGAGCCAGTGTATAATTATGATGATCCTGCATGTGATACCTTTCTACAAACTGTTTTTCAACTTCGCCTACCTATTATTCTTGAAGAAACTTTCCATAACACGATAATGTTCATCTCTCGGGTTGATGGAAAAACACCGATTATTATACCCCATTTAGGGGCTCTAAATGGAGGGTTTTATGCGCTTTTTCATTCTGGGATATGGGATCTCGAAAATGTGTACGCCGATACCGCACTTGCTTCGCAAGACGAAATAGAAGCTTTCATAAACCGGTACGGCGTGGAGAAACTGATTTTTGGTAGCGATTTCCCCTTTGGCATACCGTCCCATGAACTGTCTAAAGTTAGACGGTTAGGTCTTTCTATGCAGGACTTCGAAAAGGTAGTTTGTAAAAACATCAGACAGCTGATGGGTTGTTAGAACCTTCCCTCGAGAGGATATTGATGGTCCTGTCTATAAGAATTACTGCAAATTCAGGTTCTTGGAGGGCTTTTTGGTATTCATCAAATGTGATGAAGTCACTGTAATTTTCGTAAAGCGTTCCGATTATTTCCTCTAGCTCTGCTGAGGCGATGATTGCACTTCCTAAATCGGCACATCCCATAGAAGATATAGTGAAACACAAAGCTATCCGTAAGGATTTTAGCTCCGATAATTTATCTTTAATCATGCTTAAAGTTTACTTTTTAATTTTGGTTTATTTTTTTAACTTACGCGAGCTGAAAGGTCAAATGCAAATGTGGGAAGGAGAATTGAGAAAGATGATATCAAACTATTTTCCCAATTCCCCGTTTCCCTCTATGACTCTATGCCAATTTTCCTACCCAATTCTTTGAAGAATTTTGGGAATTCAGGCTGGAAGTTAAGGTTCATTGGTATGGGGTATGTTGCCCCGACTTTTTTGCCCGCTTCTTTTAGGTTTTCAAATAGTTCGCTGAGAAATGCGCCGGGAATCGCAAAAATCATTTCGTCATCCTGAGTAAGAGAGAAGATGCGATCTCCAGTGCCAGGAATAGCCAAACGTGCATCCTGGGTTATGAAGGGAGCAATTAAATATTCAGAACATTCGACCTTGCCTCCGCAGGAACACATAACTCTGGTTCCTCTTCCATAAGTCCATGCATGGATCAACCTCATGAGCTGGGCGGGATTACCATAGAAGACAACTGTGTCCGGTTTGAAGCTCGCTCTGTGTAAGGGGGAAAACAGGAGCGCACTGTATTCGTTAGTTTTAAATGTATAGAGATTTTTTGCCTCCCTGTATCCGATTTCCTCGGTTTTTGAATAACTACCTTCGCACCACAGTTGAGACATCGTTTTAGCTGGATCTTCAGCAGTACTGAATCCAAAGACAATTGCACCAGGAACACAAACTACATCTTCCTTCGTGATACCTACAGTCCATCCATAGAGCCGAGCCATAGATAATGCTTGACAGATGGAAACTTTTTTACCGAGCTGTTTAGATGGAGTTCTGGTTTTCTCCGGAAAATCGGAGGTATCTTTTAGAAATTTTGATGCAACAGGGTAGGACTTTAGCCTGATCGTATTTCTGATAAACTCACTTACTTCTTCAAGGTTCAAGTTTGTACTCATGGGAGAACCCTCCTCTTTTTTCGATTTTTATACCATAGGTTTTATCTGGGATACTATTTTTTGTTTGTTTTAACACTGGACAGGTGTATCCATTATGAGTAAATTTTCTTTCTCAGAATTGTGCTAAAAACCTCTACTGTAAACTTGTGGGTAAGTAAAAGGGGGTTAACAGACTGAAGAATGGGAAATAGTGTTGATCTTTATGTTGGTATAGATATCGGTAGTGTCAGTATAAATCTTGTTGTCATAAATGATAGAGAGGATTTGGTGTATGAGCGACCTTACGAAAGGCATTTTGGGAAAGTGGAGGAAAAATGTACTGAGGCGCTTTTCGATGTTTTAAATAGGTTTGGGTACGAAAGAGTAAGATCTGTTTCTTTTACGGGTAGTCACGGACGTAAGATCGCGGAGCGTTTGGGGTTGTTCTACGAGTTTGAAAGCATAACCCAAGTTATGGGTACTTTGAAGGTGTATCCAAATGCCAGAAGCATCATATGCATGGGCGGCCAGGATACATCCTTTTTCCAAATTGCTCACCATTATGAGGGGGAGTGGAGTATTGAGCATTTTTCAACCAACGGACCGTGTGCTGCAGGAACGGGTTCTTTTATTGATCAGCAGGCTGAGCGATTAAGTATTGCTATGTACGAGCGTGAAGCTGTAAGGGAGGTACATGAAATTGACAAAATTTTGAAGGATTTCATCACATTGGGAATGAAAAGTAACTCTCCTGCTTGTGTGGCTTGTCGGTGTACCGTGTTCACTAAATCCGACATGATTCATCTGCAAAACAAAGGTGAAAAACTGGAGGATATAATTTACGGACTTCACGTAGGAAATGCCCGAAACTACATAAGCACTATTATAGGGAATAGAATGGTTGCGGAACCTGTGATATTCATAGGTGGTCTTTCATTAAATGCACTGCAGGTAAGAGCATTCAGGGAGTATTTCACGGAGCTTGTTATCCCTCCCTTAAGCACATCCCTGGGAGCTCTAGGTGTTGCTATTCTTGCACTGAGGGCAGGGGACAATAGGATTGTTAAACCTGAGGATATTGGAACCACCTCTGATCTTTCGACCAGTGGGACGCTGCCTGTTGGAGAGAGGTTGATCTTGGAGAAAACCGTTTTTCAGGATTCGGGTTTTCCTGAACCGGTGGAGACGGATGGGAAAATAAGGGTCTATCTGGGTATCGATGTGGGGAGCACTACTACAAAATATGCTCTTGTGGATGAGCGGGGTAGGATTATTGGAAAGAGGTATGTAACTACTCGGGGAAGACCAATTGAGGTAACACAGGAGTTACTGAAGAATATTTGCGAAACATTTGGTGACAGACTGGAAATTCTTGGTGTAGCTACCACAGGTTCGGGGAGACATGTGGTGGGTGATTTTTTGAATGCAGACCTTATGGTGGATGAAATAACCGCCCATGCTAGGGGAGCCGTGGAGATAGATGGAGATGTGGATACTGTGTTCGAAATAGGAGGTCAGGATTCAAAGTACATCTACATACATAATAGGAATCCTCTGGATTTCGATATGAACAAGGTTTGCGCTGCAGGAACAGGAAGCTTCTTACACGAGCTCGCCAGTAAATATGGAGTGAATATCGTCGGAGAGTTTCAGGATATCGCCATGAGCGCTGAACATCCCATAAAGCTGACAGAGAGATGTACTGTTTTTATGGAATCTGATCTCCTTTCTTACCACCAGAGAGGGGCCTGTCGGAATGATCTTCTTGCTGGTCTCTGTTATGCTATTGTTCACAATTACTTAAACAGGGTGGTAGGAAAAAGAAAAATTGGTAAAAGAATAATGTTTCTTGGAGGACCTTCACTAAACAAAGGGGTAGTTGCGGCGTTTGAGAAGGTTCTCGGCGTAGGTATTGTTGTACCCCCACATCGCGAGGTACTTGGAGCCTACGGAGCTGCTCTTTTTGTAAAGGAGTATATGGAGCACAGACCCTCGGTGCGATCGCGCTTCCGGTCCGTTAAGAGTGTTATAAACGACAAACTTGACTATGTTGAGCGGGTCTGCAGGGCTGATGCCAACTGTCACAATCAGTGTAAATTGAAGATTTATGATTTTGATGGGAGGAAGAGTATCTGGGGTGGAGAGTGCGGGCGATACGAAATTTTAAAAAGTGTTGAACGGGTTGCGAAGAACTATTTTAAGGTGAGGGAGGAGATTCTACATTCGTTCATAGGAGATTTAGATAGTTTTTCTGTCAAGGAAGGTAAAGTTTTGTCTCCAGTTGTAGGTTTAGCCCGATGTCTCCACTTTTTCCAGACAGCTGTATTTTGGGTCTATTTTTTTAATGAACTCGGAATGAATGTTGTGCTTACACCACCAACGGATACGCGTATCGCCGAAAGAGGAATAGAGCTTACCCTTGCCGAGACGTGTTTTCCCGTAAAATTGAGTTACGGTCATTTCGAACTTTTAAAAGGTAAGGTGGATTACTTTTTTGCTCCCCATATGATCGATATGCCTGTTGCAAACCCTGGGGAGGTAGGCCTTTACTGTCCTTTAGTTCAGGCAAGTCCTTCTATGATTAACGCAGTACTCCAAATGGACAATTTTTTGGATCCTGTGGTTCGGTTAAACCAGGAACCGGAAATAGTTGCCCACGACCTTTACGTGCAGCTCAAGGGGAAGCTGTCCATCAAATTCAAGAAGGAAGATGTAAGAAGGGCGGTTGTGATTGGTTTGGAGAAACACCGCGACTTCCAGAACAAGTTGATAGGTATCGGTCAGGAAGTTTTGAATGGGATTGACGATCGTGGTTGGATGGTTGTTGTAACAGGGCGTCCGTATAACCTTTATGACGAAAGGATCAACCTACGCCTCGGATATCATTTGAGCCGTCTTGGGATCACTGCACTTCCCATGGATTTTTTGGATGTGCGTGGAGTAGATCTCTCGGATTTTCCATCGATGTACTGGGGTTTGGGTGCTACTATTCTAAAGGTTGCTAAATTCATAAAGAATCATCCCCGCCTATTTGGTATTCACATCACCAATTTTAGCTGTGGTCCCGATTCTTTTCTGGAGCATTTCTACCGGTATGTCATGGGCGACAAGCCGTATTTGATTCTCGAGATGGATGAGCACACAGCGGTTGCAGGAATGATGACCAGGATTGAGGCGTTCCGAAACGTTATCGAGAATGTAGTAAATACATGAGGTAAAGCGTAGTTATGTCCAAGAGTGAACAGAAGATATTCAGCAGTGTTATGAACGGTGTGGGAAAAATCGGCATACGCGGCAAGACACTGCTCATTCCCGAAATGGATAGGATAGGTAGTCACCTGCTTGCAGCTGTTTTCAGGTCTTTTGGGATAGAGGCTAAAGTTTTAGAAACATACAGGGGTATAGAATTGGGAAAACAGTTTACTTCCGGCAAGGAGTGTTTTCCCTGTCAGATAACAATAGGTGATATCCTTTGGTTTGTGAAACAGGAAAGATCTAAAGGAAACTTTGATCCAGAGCGGTATCTGTACTTCATGCCGGAGACTGACGGTCCCTGTAGATTCGGCATGTACAACAAGTATCAGAGAATGGTGTTGAATTCCTTCCCGGAAACAAAGGATTTGAGAATAGTTGCGCTTACCACCGGAGATGGATACTCGCTTGAGGGACTTGTGGAAAGGGATGTTGTGAGAAACCTCAGAAAAAGTGCTTATTTTTCCGTTGTTGTCGCCGATATTGTAAATCGGTTGGTCTGGCGAGTACGACCTTACGAAAGGCGCTCAGGAGAAACGGATGATTTGGTGGACAGATCACTATCACGGCTGGTAGATTTGTTTGAGCGTTACAGCTCCCAGGGAGAATGGAGGAAGATCGAGGACGGTCTTGGAATGATATTCGCTGCAGCGCGAGATTTAGTGGATACTGAGATACCAAGAAAACCGAGGATAGGTATTATTGGTGAGATTTATGTTCGGAGTCATGAAAAATCTAATCAGGATACTATTAGGGTGATTGAGAAATACGGCGGCGAAGTGGTAAACGCCAGTTTAGCCGAGTGGATAAACTATACCACTTATTCCAGACTGAGGGATGCGAAAAGAGAGCTCAATATCGCTCTTATGCGTCTTGATTTAGATGTTTTTTTACGCACGTTGAAAAAAGTTGTAAATTTCGCTGAAGCGCTATTTTATCAGGAAGTAAAGTTATCGCAGCTTTACAAGCAGTTTCTCCGCTGGGTGGATATCCACAGGGATCATAGGATTGGGGAATTAGAAAAGATATTACATAAAACGGATGTATTCAAGTTTGATGTGGGCACTGAGGCCTGTCTGGGTATACCGGGAGCAATAACCTATGCTAGGGAAGGGTTTAACGGTGTGGTCAACGTATATCCTTTTACTTGTATGCCTGGAACTATTACAGCTGCTATCCTGAAACCAGTTATGTCACACTTTGGTGTTCCTTTTCTCAACCTGGCTTACGATTCCAGTGTACAACCAAACAGGGATATGGCCATTCGTACTTTTATGTATCAGGCGAACCAGCACTTTATTAAAAACGGCGGAAGGAAAGAGCGATGAATTCGGTCGTTGATGTTTGATTGCTTATTTCAAGATGCTTCCCTAGGTTGTGGATTTTAGTTCGAATTTTAAATGGCTTTATTCCGTGGTATCAACCCCAGCTAGGTCTTCGTGGGTGAAAATTACACCCTTCTCTCTCAGCTTAACAATCCTTTCCTCGGGGTATTTCAAGACGTTCTTTAGTATTTCCACGGTGTGTTCTCCCATGAGAGGTGCTGGCGCGTATACTTGACCTGGTGTTTCAGTCATTTTGAAAGGTGAACCAGCGATCTTTATATTCCCGGGGCCCGGCTGGTTAATGGCAACAATCATACCTCTGAAGTTAATAGCCGCATCGTTCACGACACTGTCTATTGTATTCACCGGTGAGTAGGGAAGGTTGAACCTTTCAAAGAGTTCAGACCATTCTTCAAATGTCTTTGTGATAAATATATTTCCCAAAATGCTGGTCAGTTCTTCCCGATTTTCAGTTCTCATTCTGTTTGTTCTGAATCTGGGGTGATCTATGAGATCCTCTCTCCCTAACATGCTGCACAGTTGTGACCAGAGATTATCATTACCTATGGGTACGATGATCCACTTGTTCTTTGTTTTGAAGGCCTGGAAAGGTGTGATTGTTGGGTGCATTGATCCCATTGGTTTTGGAATTTCTCCGGTTACGGTGTAGCGAACAATGGCATTCTCCAGGGTATACACCAGACTATCAACCATAGATATGTCTATCTTTTGTCCTTTGCCCGTTCTGTTTCTGTAGAGTAATGCGGCAAGTATGGCTATAGCGCATTGATGCCCTGCCATAATGTCGCCAATTGAGGTTCCTGCTCGGCAAGGAGGGCCCCCTTCGGGACCCGTTATGCTCATGAGCCCGCTGTACGCCTGGGCGACTAAATCATAGGCTGGTCTGTTTCGGTAATCTGGAAGAGTATTGTGGCCGAAACCGGAAATGGCGGCGTATATTATGGAGGGGTTTATTTTTCTCACATCTTCGTACCCAAAACCGAGTTTTTCCATCGTTCCAGGTCTAAAATTTTCCAGTACTACGTCGGAACGTTTTATAAGATCTGATAGTATCTCCTTTCCCTCTTCTTTTTTTAAATCGACGACAATACTTTTTTTGTTACGATTGATGCTTATGAAATATGCGCTGTGTTTTCCAATGAACGGACCGAATTCCCTGGCATCGTCGCCATTCGGAGGTTCTACATGAATTACCTCCGCACCCAGGTCGCCAAGGATCATTGAGGCGGTAGGACCGGCAAGGACGTGACTCAAATCGCATATCCGTACGTCTTGTAGTGCTTTCTTCAAGGAAACCTCCCTCTTGAATTTGTTTCCTTAATTTCTCACGAAAGAATTATCGATTTTTTTTTGGAAAGTCCAGGAGTAATCGGCGTGTGAGACGAAAATTTCATTCTTTACATTGCCTTGAATTTTGATTTTAAATCGTGCAATAAGTTTCCTTATATGGAGGTGATTTCAAAATATGCCGCATGATTGTCCTTCACCGGAATTCAAACCTGGTGATTTTTACGAAGGGTTTCTTGTTAAAAGGGTGGAATTGATCTCTCATCTTAGGATTACCGCCTATGAGATGGAGTATGTGCCTACGGGAACGGAGATTTTACATTTGCACTGTAACGACAGAGAGAATCTCTTCGCCATTACCTTTCTTACCCCGCCTCCGGACTCCTCGGGGTTACCGCATATATTGGAGCATTCTGTTCTCGCCGGTTCGCAAAATTTTCCCGTAAAGGATGCTTTCAACGAGCTTTTAAAGGGTAGTCTCCAGACGTTTCTCAACGCATTCACTTACCCTGATAGGACCATTTACCCCGTTGCCAGTACTAACAAAGTGGATTTTTATAATCTTGTCCGCGTGTATATGGATCTAGTTCTTAGACCTCGTCTTTTGGAGGAAACGTTTTGGCAGGAAGGCTACCATCTAGAACCTTACGATGAGCCGGGGAAAGGGCGTAGTTATACAATATCCGGTGTAGTTTATAATGAGATGAAAGGTGCGTATTCATCACCTAATAACTTGATGTACAAGGTTATTCAGGAGGGGATATTTCCTGATACTGTCTACCGCTTTGACGCCGGTGGCCATCCGGAGCACATTCCCTCACTTACATATGAGAGTTTTAAGAAATTTCACACCGCTTATTATACACCGTCTAATGCTCGAATTTTCCTGTACGGTGACATATCTCCAAAGGCGCATATGGAATTTTTTTCGGGTATGGTACGGAGATTCGAACGGGTACAGGCAAACATTGCAGTGAATCCGCAGCCACGATGGAATAGCCCCCGTTATTTAAAAGCGTATTTCCCCATTGGGAGGGATGAGGATCCAAAAGAGAAATCAATTGTGAACTGTACCTGGTTGCTTTGTGATGTTACAGACGAGGAGACGGTTCTTGCGCTTAAAGTAGTGGCTGGTTGTCTTGTTGGTACATCGGCAGGACCTCTTAGAAAAGCTCTAATTGATTCTCGTCTCGGTCACGACCTCTCCCCTGCTACGGGTATGGAATGTGATTATCGACAACCTGTTTTTACAGTGGGACTAAGGGGTACTGAGGACAACCGGGATAGGGAGATTGAAGCGTTGATTCTGGAGACACTGGATAAGGTGTGGAGGGAAGGACTGGATAGGAAGATTGTTGAGGGCATACTGCATCAGGTAGAATTTAGAGGACGGGAGATTGTTCGGGCGGAGTATCCTTATGGATTGATTCTGATGAATAGAGTCCTTCAGAGCTGGATATACGGAGGTGATCCTATAAGAAGTTTGAACTTTGCAGGACTGATAACGAGATTGAGAAAGAGATGGGAAGATAACCCCAGAGTTTTTGAAGAGGCTATAAAGGAGTGGTTGATAGACAATCCCCATAGGTTGCTCTCAGTGATGGTTCCTGACCCTGACTACCTTATGCGAAGAGAGGATAGGGATCGTCGGGTTATCGAGGAGAAGATCAGTGGTATATCCGAGAAAGAGGAGCAGGAGATTATTAATCGTGCCCAGTATCTCAAAGAATTTCAATCCATGCCTGATCCACCGGAAGCACTTAGAACGATACCGCGTTTGCGTCGCCTGGATCTTGATAGATATGGTGAGAACATACCTAAAGAAGTGAAAATTATAGAGGATGTAGCTGTCCTTTGTCATGACCAGTTCACGAATGGGATAGCTTACATTGATCTTGTATTTGATGTTGGTTCAGTCGTGGAGGATTGTCATGTTGTACTTCCTTTTCTTTGCCAGTTGATGGCGAATATGGGAGCTGCTGGTCTAAGTTACGACGAAATGGCCAAAAGAATTGCCCTTAGAACTGGTGGTATTACTTGTCGGTTGGTCTCGGGTATGGTTAGAGGTGAAGGTAATCTTTGGCAGAAAATGGTCATAAGAGTGAAAACACTAAATAGAAACATTAAGGAGACTATGGAGATTATTTCCGATGTTCTCTTCAGAGGGGATTTTTCCGATGTGAAAAGGGCAGGTGACTTGTTGGTCGAGAAGAGGAATAGTCTATACAATGCGGTGGTTCCTTCCGGCCATATATTTGCCCGACGGGTCGCTGCTGAGTCTCTCTCCCCAGCGGCATACCGAGACGAACAGTGGTATGGTCTTAAGCAGCTTGCTTACCTTACTGAGATTATACGTGGGAAGAAGATTCTGGAAGAGAATTACCTGGAAAGTCTCGCCCGTTTGAAGGAACACATTATGAACAGAACCGGTTTAACCATTGTCCTAACGGCTGAGGAAACAGGACTTAATCAGCTCTTTGGCAATGTGGGATTTTTGATAGAGTCCCTACCTAAGGGTTCATTGATGGAAGAATCTGTTCGTCTGCCTGAGTTACCTGATTTCATAGGTGTTGTTGTTCCAGCAGAAGTGGCATACGTAGCGAAGGTATGGGGAGCTCCCGTTTATGGTCATCATTTGTGTGCTCCCCTGATGGTGGCAGCCCGTTATCTCTCCAACGGTTTTATGTATAAAAAAGTCAGGGTGCAGGGTGGTGCCTATGGTGGACTATGCCAGTATGATCCTCTCCACGGGATCCTAGCATTTCTCTCCTATCGTGATCCCCATGTGAAGCGGACGCTTGATGTCTACGACGAAGCTTTGGCTTTTATAAGGAATGTTCTTCCTGAAGATGATGAGGTGGAAAAAGCGGTTATAGGAACAGTGGGGGCTTTGGATAGACCTTTGGATCCTGCAGGTCGGGCCTGGGTTTCAATGGTTCGTCATTTTTCTGCAATTACGGACGAATATCGTCAAGAACTCAGGGAAGAGATCATCCGTGTGGATGGGAAAAGAATACGAGAAGCCGGCGAAGAGTTTTTCTCTTTATCCCTCCATAAAGGTCGAGTAGCTGTTTTTGCTGGGGAAGAAAAACTACTTCAAACTAAAGAAGGTATTGAAGATATGGTTATTCGGCCCCTAGTCGAAGATATGAAGATCTGTTGAGGTGCAATATGTCTAAACATATGTCGTTTATGTTCGTTGTTCTGTCCGTGATTGTGTTTTTCCTTTCAGGATGCACTAGTGGGAGATACGGTGATATCATTCCCGATGAGAAAGTGGATAGGGATTTCAGTGCGTATGTAATGGACGCTGACTATAACTATTACTACAGTGGGCCTGATGTATATCCCAATGTTATTATCGGTGTTAAGAAAGGTCTTGTTTTAGCACCTGACCTCTGGAAACCTTTAAGAGGTGATCAGAAACAGTTTCGCGAGGTTATTCAGGATATGCAGTCTAAGGCCCGCGAGTATGGAGAAAGTGTCTTTGGTTCTGTCATCAGGGATCATCAGGGGAGGACTGTGGGCGTTTGGTATTCCATTCTTCGCGCAATAACGTTTTGCGAAATTAAGGGGGATAAAACGATTGTCGTTTACCCCCCCAATCTTGTCATTTTCCAGAGTGATGGAGCTGGTTTCGCCCCCACCGACAGGGACAAATAATTTGCCGGCAGTATTACTAAAGTATTTCGTATATTTTGTTTATAGCTTCATTGACTTTTTCTCCGTTAGGTCCTCCAGCCTGGGCCATCTCGGGGCGTCCTCCCCCGCTTCCTCCAACAATGGGAGCTACTTTTTTAACAATTTCTCCTGCTGAATAGCGATTGGTAAGGTCCTTAGTAACCATACAGAGGATCATTGCTTTTCCTTCAACAACGCTTCCAAGGAGTATGATGCCGGAACGCATTCGGTCACGCAGTTTATCTCCCAGGTCTCTCAGGGTTTTCACATCGGGGGCGTTTACCACGCTGGCTAGTACTCGAACACCTTTGACATCCTTTATTTGGTTTACCAGTTCAGCGGAATCTTTGGCCGCTAATTTGCTCTTTAGGATTTCAATTTCTTTCTCAAGTTCTCGCTGATGGCATTGAATTTTTTCCACTCGGTCAGCAATCTCCAGAGGATTTGCTTTGATCAAATTGGCCACCTTTTTTAACTCACCTTCTACTTTCCGGAAGTATTTGATAGCCTCTTCCCCGGTTAGGGCTTCTATTCGGCGAACACCCGCAGCGATGGATGATTCACTTATTATCTTCAGGGCTCCTATGTCACCGGTTCGGTTGACATGCGTTCCGCCGCAGAGCTCCATACTGATATCACCCATCTTTACGAGTCGTACTAAGTCCCCGTATTTCTCATCGAAAACGGCAGCAGCGCCCGTTTTGAATGCTTCTTCTTTGGGAAGTACTTGCGTTACAACTTCCACATTCTGGCGGATGTATTCGTTTGCTAAGAGTTCTATTTTTTCCAGCTCTTCCTCATCTATTTTTGAAAAATGCGTAAAATCAAAGCGAAGTCGTTCGGGATTAACTAGAGACCCCGATTGCTTTACATGTTCCCCTAGTACCTTTCTCAGGGCAGCATTTAGAATGTGGGTACCCGAATGGTTCGCCTCTATGGCTCTCCTACGTTTTTCATCCACCTTGAGTTCTGCTGCATCTCCCACACGGATGTCGCCCTTTCTCACCTTTCCTATATGGGTGATGAGAGTATCAAGTGGCCACTGAGTGTCCCACACTTCGAAGAGGAAATGTTCACCTTTTATAATGCCTGTGTCCCCTATTTGGCCACCTTTTTCTCCATAAAACGGAGTTTCGGTAACGAATATTTCTACATTTTCTCCTTCCCTAGCTTCATAGACTTCCTGATCGTCTTTTAGGATGGCAATTATCGGGGATGTAGCTTCAGTAACACCGTGATAGCCTACAAACTCTGTGGTGACGCCTTTAAGAGAGAGACGTTTGTACGATTCTGCCACTGCTTCTGCCCCGCTTCCTTTCCACGACTCTCGGGCTTTTTCCCTCTGGGCTTCCATACACCGCTCGAAACCTTCCATATCGAGTGTGAGATTGTCCTTTCGGACTATATCGTCTGTTAAGTCTACTGGGAACCCATAAGTGTCGTACAGCTTGAATATAAGTTCACCGGGGATTACAGTTTTGCCTTCTTTCTTGAGGACAGAAACTTCCTCAGCGAGCAATCTCATCCCGGTGCCGAGTGTTTCCAAGAAACGTTGCTCCTCATTCACTACAACCTTTCCTATATATTTTTCTTTACCGATGAGGTCGGGGTAAGCGTCTTTCATTATTTCTATAACAGTGGGTACAATCTCGTGCAAAAACGGTCGATCCATGCTGAGGAGTTTACCGTGCCTTGCCGCCCGGCGGAGTATTCTTCTTAGCACATATCCTCTTCCCTCGTTGCTGGGTAGGCATCCATCGTTTATAAGAAATGTTATAGCTCTTATGTGGTCAGCAATTACCCTTATGGAAACGTCGTTATCGGGTTCTTTTCCGTATGGTTTGCCTGTTATTTCTGAAATAGTTCTAATAATGGGTGTGAATAGATCTGTCTCGTAGTTACTGGTTACTCCCTGAACAACAGCGGCAAGCCGCTCCAAACCCATACCTGTATCGATGTTTGGTTTGGGGAGAGGATGGAAGTTACCTTCTCTGTCGCGATCAAACTGGGTAAACACGTGATTCCACAGTTCTAAGTAACGATCGCAGTCGCATTCTACTGAACAGTCTGGACGCCCACAACCTACACCTGGTCCTTGGTCATAAATTATTTCAGAACATGGACCACATGGGCCAGTATCACCCATCATCCAGAAATTGCTGTCCATTCCCATACGTACTATTCGTGTCGCTGGTACACCGATTTCCTTTTCCCATATCTCGAATGCCTCGTCGTCATCTTTGTATATGGTTACCCATAGCCTATCAGGTGGAAGTCCCATGACTTCGGTTAAGAACTCCCATCCCCAGGTTATTGATTCTCTTTTGAAATAATCTCCAAATGAGAAATTTCCTAGCATCTCAAAGAAGGTGTGATGACGGGCAGTGTAACCCACATTTTCCAGATCGTTATGTTTTCCTCCTGCACGAACGCATTTCTGTGAGCTGGCAGCTCTCGTATATCCCCTATCTTCCAAACCAAGAAACAGATTTTTAAATTGAACCATACCCGCATTTGTGAAGAGAAGCGAAGGATCATCTCTCGGTATTAGTGATGAGCTTTCAACGATTGTATGTCCTCTTTCTTTGAAGAACTGGAGAAACTTCTCGCGGATTTCCGCCGATGTCATTGCCATGATGTTTTCTCCTCCTTTAAATGTTTTAATGACTCGCAGATTAAGGATGAGGAAAACCCCCTGGCTCTCAACATGCGTGCAAAGCGGGCTTCTTCTTTTCTGTCCAGAGAGCTACTTCTCTTTTTCCGTTTTATAATCAACTTTATAGCTTCCTCTTCAGGTAACTCTGATCGTAACTCTTTGAGGGCATCGTTTATCTGCTCCTCGGATACGCCTTTGGCGAGAAGATCGGCTTTAATGCGCAGATCTCCTAAGAGATGTTCCTGAGCAAGGTAACGAACTCTCTGTTTTGTAAATCTCTCGTTGTTGAGAAATCCCAATGATTTGAATTCGGAGATGATTTCTCCGATCAGATCTTCTTCCAGGTTCATCTTCCTGAGTTTATCTCCTACCTCTTTTTCTGTCCTATCTCTGAAAGACAAAAACCTCATTATTGCTCTTTTTGCTTTTTCTTTAAAGGCTGATTCATCCATTAGTTTTCCGTAACTTCCCTTAGGCCGAAACGATCCCTTAATATGCTTTCCAGTTCAGCGAGCAATTCGGGATTTTCTTTCAGAAACGATCGGGCGTTATCCCTACCCTGGCCAAGGCGGGTACCTTTGTACGCATACCAGGCTCCACTTTTCTCGATGATTCCCTGTTCGGTGGCTAGATCTAGAATGTCTCCTTCTTTAGAGATGCCTTCACCGAAGATGATGTCGAATTCCGTTTCCCTAAAGGGAGGTGCAACTTTATTCTTAACAACCTTGACCTTACTGCGCATGCCGATCACATCCTGTCCCTGTTTGATAGTGGTGGTTTTCCTTATATCCAGTCTCATAGAGGCGTAGAATTTAAGGGCATTACCACCTGTTGTAGTTTCCGGACTGCCGAATAAAACGCCGATTTTCATTCGTAGCTGGTTAATGAATATCACTGTTGTTCTTGATTTGCTTATACTACCGGTTAATTTCCTCAAAGCTTGGGACATAAGACGTGCCTGTAAGCCCATTTGGGCATCTCCCATTTCTCCTTCCAGTTCTGCCTTTGGAACAAGGGCTGCAACTGAATCAATTACAATAACATCAAATGCTCCGCTCCGAACCAGTGTCTCCGCAATTTCCAATGCCTGCTCCCCCGTATCAGGCTGAGAAATGAGGAGCTCGTCAGTGATAACGCCAATTCTCCTTGCATAACCTACATCCAGAGCGTGTTCAGCATCGATGAACGCGGCTTGACCGTTTCTTTTTTGGGCTTCGGCAACGATATGTAAAGCTAGGGTCGTTTTTCCGCCTGCTTCAGGACCGAATATCTCCACCACCCTTCCTCGGGGTACACCACCGACCCCGAGAGCAATGTCCAGACTGAGGCAGCCCGTGGGTATTACGGGTACATCTATCTTTTCCGCACTGCCCAAACGCATAATCGCGCCTTTACCGAACTGCCGTTCTATTTGGGCAATGGCTAGATCCACCGCTTTGGTTTTATCTATGTCAGCCATTATTCACCTCCATGGTGCTTTCTCATTTTTATCCCGAGTAATTCAAAAATATCAATTGTTTTTTTATCCCCCAAAAGGAAACGAGTCTAGCTTAGTGTACACGGCCCCACTCGGTGTTAAATTGCTTTGAAAAAGAATGAGTTTATCTACTTTAAATTCACCGAATCGCGCGTGTTTTTGCGTTTTCACCAATTCCATAAGCTCCGGAATTGGTTGGGGTTTTTTTAATCGTCCCAGGGTGAGATGACCCCTGAAGTCTCTTTCCTCGTTTTTGAAGCCCAAACTCTGGAAGACATGTTCAAGTTTGCTCTGAAGGTTTTTTAGCGTATCTACGTCACCGCTTGTGCCCACCCACAATACCCGCGGACGCTTAAGGTCAGGGAAAGCACCCAGCCCTTCTACACTAATAATGAATGTCGGAGATGCAGTGCATACGGTGCGTATTGATGTGCTGAGCGATTTGAGGGTGTCTCTGTGTACAGTTCCGAAAAATTTCAGCGTGAGATGGATGTTTTCCTTACGCACCCATGTAATGGAGTACTTTAGAGTTTTTTTTAATTGTTCCTCAAAGATTGAGAGTGCCCTTTGGATTTCTTCGGGGGGTTCTATAGCGAGGAAAGCCCGGATTAAACTTTCATTTTTCATTTCAACTTTCCTTTCAGGTAATTGTTGAGAAGCATCAAGGCTGAGTGGGCCATGATAATTTTGTTACGTCTTCTATTCCAGCGAAACGTGTAGTGGCGAACGAAGGTGTCTTTATCATCTGCAAGAGCAATGTAAACTGTACCCACGGGCTTGACGTCAGTTCCACCCGTTGGTCCAGCTATCCCTGTGGTAGACAGTCCCAAATCGGTTCTTGAGATCTTTTTGATACCTTCTGCCATCAATCGGGCTGTTTCTTCACTTACAGCTCCGTAGCGTTCAATTGTTGTTTCAGGTACACCGAGGATTTCCACTTTGGCGGTATTACTGTAAGCGATTAGACCCCTTTCGAAGAACGCAGAACTTCCAGGTACGTCTGTCAGGTGATCGGCGATGAGTCCACCTGTGCATGATTCGGCTACGCTTAAAGTGAGTCCTTTTTTAATCATTTTAGAAGCAACAACTTGCTCGAGTGTCTCTTCGTCGGTTGCGAAAATGTAAGAGGATAACCTGTTTTCAACCTCGCTGCACACCCTTTGGAATTTCTGAAAGGCTATGGTTTCCGATGAATCTTTGACAGTGATGACCACGTGATTTTCCGGAAAAATTGGATAGAAACCGATCTCGATACCATCATCGTCTTTTACGTCCTTGAGAATTTCATCTATTCTGGACTCAGTAAGCCCGAAAGTCTTGTATGTTCTTGAAAATGTAAAACCTGTTGATTCTGGAAAGAATCGCTTCATAAGGGGGAGAACGCCAGAGGAAAACATCTGCGCTGCTTCGCTGGGTACACCGGGGATAACCGCTATGAGTTTTTGTTCTCTATAAAGGGCAAATCCCGGCGCTGTTCCGGTAGTATTTGGAATAATTTCTGCACCTATGGGGAATCTTGCTTGTTTTGCATTGTTTTCTGTCCACGGAAGATTCCGAGATGCAAAGAGATTCTTAATATGGGCGAGGACATTTTCTTCGGTATACAGGGGGAGATTAAAGAACCGAGCAATCGCCTCTGTAGTAATGTCGTCCTGGGTGGGGCCGAGTCCCCCTGTGATTACGATTACATCGGCCCTTTCCAAAAGAAATCTTAACCCATATTCGATATCCGTGAAGTTATCGCCTACAGATTCAATGGCGACAGTACGCCATCCTTTTTGGTGGACTTCACGGGCGATCATTGCAGCGTTATGGTCTACAATTCGACCAGTTGTGAGTTCGTTCCCTATTGTGAGGATACCTACGTTCATGAGGCCCCCCATAGTTTTGTTATCAGGTGCAAAGAAGTACAAGCGTATATACCCGCTGCAACGTCGTCCATAACAATCCCCCACCCTCCTGGTAGAGCCTTCTGAATTCTACGTATGGGAAACGGTTTAACGATATCAAAAAAACGAAAAATTAGAAAGCCCGCAGTAATGTTAAAAAAATCAGGAGAAACGAGAAACATAGTCCACAGAAAACCTGTTATTTCATCGATAATGATTGGTGGCGCATCTTTTTTCTTGAGATTCATCTCTGCAATACCGGCTATGTACACGCTGAGAATTGTAAAGGCAAGTATTGTAAGGAGGTAAAGGGTCCATTGAAGATCTACGAGGGCAAGGAATATGGGAATTCCAAGAATTGTTCCCGCTGTTCCTGGTGCGTACGGTACAAAACCGATACCGCAACCCGTAGCAAGTATTTTTGCAACTTTTGCGCTCAACGAGACAGTCCTTATGAAGACTCTTTATATCTTGGTTACGTCAATTCCTGCCTTTATAGCCAGTTTGTATGATTCCCTTTTCAGAAATATGCCAATACATATGACGGAGAAAGAAAAAATTATACCCCCCGCACCAATTTTTGCTCCAAGTACCCATCCATCTTCGTAGAGGTAGTAAAATAGGATTGGGAGAAACATTATGATAAGGAGAAAACCCACCTGAAAGAGAAGGTCTCCTATGAGCCAGAGTCGAGCCGCTTTCGGTGCTCTGACAAGCATCTTTTCGTAGAGAGGATAGTCTAACGATGTTAAAAACCTTCGTTTCATATCTTACTTACTGTTAACATGACGCTATTTCCTTGACAAGATGTTTGTTAAGTTTAAAAATTCTTCTACCCTATGCGATTGGTGGTTTTGGAAACCGAAAGGTGTGTGGGTTGTCAGAGCTGCATGTTCGCCTGCACCCGCAGGCAGGGAGGGGCGGGTCTTGCACGGTCATGCATATCTGTGAAGTCTATAGGGGGTATGGAACGCGGATTCAAGGTAATCGTCTGCAGGGCCTGTTCTGACCCACCGTGTGCCAGGGTATGTCCCACTGAGGCCCTGACTCCCCGGACGGGTGGTGGTGTGCGAATGGCAATGTCTAAATGCATAGGGTGTGGATATTGTAAAGAGGCATGCCTTTTGGGAGCGGTAATGTGGGATGAGGGGCTTAATAAGCCTATGATCTGTTTGCACTGTGGATTCTGTGTACGCTATTGTCCCCATCATGTGTTGGGGATGAGAGAAGAGAAGTTCGAGTATGTTATCCGGTGATCCTCTAAGCAACGTTCTCTACATTGATCTTACGCGCAAGTCTTTTTATGTACTTGAGCGACGTGACCTCTTCGCGAAGTATCTGGGAGGCACCGGTGCGGCAATTGCTCTATTGCACGAGGAATGCCCACCTGACTGCGATCCTTTGGGGGAAGAGAATCCAATAGTATTTGCTGTAGGTCCCTTGACGGCTCTCTACCCGCTGGCTTCGAAGACCGTGGCTGTGTTCAAGTCGCCGCACACGGGAAATCTTGGGGAAAGTCACTGTGGAGGTCGCAGTGCAATTGCCATTCGTATGGCGGGATACGGTGCAATAGTCATAAAAGGAAAAAGTGAAATACCTTTATATGTGGCTGTTCATGGGAATAGAGTATCTTTTCACGACGCCTCGTCGATTTGGGGTATGAGGAGTGATTCCACGGGACGGGTGATAAGAGAAAGGGAAGAAGGTGCGGGACTTCGAACAATTATGAGGATTGGTCCAGCAGGCGAAAAACTTGTAACTTACGCGTCGGTAGCTACAGAGACTTATAGACACTTCGGCCGTCTTGGTTTGGGTGCTGTTTTTGGTAGTAAGAAGTTGAAAGCTGTGGTCATTTCTGGCAAACGGATGATTCCCATCGCTGATCTTAAAGGCTACAGAAAACTTTACGATCACATCTACGATCTTGCTGTTTCCTCACCAGTTATGAAAAAGTATCATGATCTGGGAACGGCAGAAAACGTATTGTCCTTAAATAGGTTCAAGGGTTTACCAGTTAGGAATCTTCAGGAAACATCCTTTGAAGGCGCGTTAAACCTTTCAGGAGAAACGTTTGCAGCCCGCTTTCTGGGACGGAGACTTGCGTGTGCTCACTGTCCTGTTGGATGTATTCACATCGCTGCTTTGAGAGAGCCCTATGAGGATGAGCCATACTTTTATAAAACCTCCATGATTTCATATGATTACGAGCCTATTTATGCGCTTGGAACGATGCTCGGGATTAAGAATCCGGAGGATTTTCTTGTTCTAATGGACAGGGTGGAGGCCTTAGGTATGGATGTTATGACTACGGGTGTAACGCTCGCCTGGGCGACGGAAGCGATGGAAAAGGGTCTGATCTCTGTGAAAGATACGATGGGTGTTTGTTTTTCTTGGGGGGATGTGAAGAGCTATATGGAGGCATGTCGAATGATTGTGGAGCAGCCAAACGAATTCTATCGATCTCTTGCAAGGGGAGTAAAGTTTGCAAGCGAGATGTACGGCGGCAAAGATTTTGCGCTTGTTCTCGGAGGAAACGAAATGCCGGGGTACCATACAGGTCCTGGTGCTCATTTGGGAGTTCTCATTGGCCTTCGCCATAGCCATCTCGATAATGCAGGTTATAGTTTTGATCAAAAGCTACTTTTGGAAAGGGAAGTTTCACCAGAGGAACTTGTAGATGTACTACTTTGTGAAGAAAGATGGCGACAAGTATTATCTTCTCTAGTTGTATGTTTCTTTGCTCGAGGTATATACACACCCGAGGTAGTCCTGGAGCTTTTGAAGACTACGGGATATGAATTTAAAGAAGGAGACCTGCAGCAACTTGGTCATTTTATCTACTTTAACAAGTTTCGATTTAAAGTGAGGGAGAAATTCGCCATTTCTTACTTAACTCTTCCAAAACGTCTTTATACAACGCCGTCTCCTACTAGATCGCTAGATCCCGAATTTGTTGCACGGGCTCTTGAACATTTTAAACGCGTTATGGAGGAGGATGAGAAAAGATTTTCACCATAGTACTTTTTGTTTCGTAAAATGTGTTGTCGTAAAGTTGTAGTGGATTTCGAGCGAAGTTTTGCAAATAAAAACGTTTAGTGTTAGGTTGCCTTTCTGTGAAAACTGAGGTGAGTATAGTCATACCTGTGAAGGATGAGGCGGAGAACATAGAGGTTCTCGCAGCGGAGATTAATGCGGTTATGGGGTCACAATTCGATATTTGGGAATGCATATGGGTTGATGACGGATCTAGTGATGAAACTCCCCTGATTTTGGAGAGAATTGCCAGGGAAGATCCTCACCATCGATTTGTACAGTTGTCACGTAACTTTGGTCAATCGGCAGCACTTTTTGTCGGGTTTAAAAAGGCGAGGGGTGATATTATTGTTACCCTCGATGGTGATGGGCAAAACGACCCTTCTGACATTCCTCGGCTTGTCGGACTCCTTATGGAGCGGAATGTAGATATGGTGAATGGTGTTCGATTGGAACGGCATGATTCGCTGGTTAGGAAAATTTCTTCCTGGATTGCCAATAATTTTCGCAACTGGGCAACCGGAGATCGTGTAACCGATGTTGGATGTTCTCTCAGGGCATTCAGGTCGTATTGTGTAACCCATCTCCCTCTTTTCAAGGGAATGCACCGCTTTTTCCCCACTCTTGTTAGAATGGCAGGTTATACGAAGATAATCGAGACCCCTGTGAATCACCGTCAACGTCTCAGGGGGAAAACGAAATATGGTATACGCAATAGGCTATGGGTGGGATTGGTCGATATTTTTGGAGTTAAGTGGATGCAGAAAAGATTTGTTTTCCCCTCGGTAAAATGCGAATTTCCAGGTTCCGGGGACAATACGCAGCGGAGGGGTTTATGACCAACACATTTTGGCTTGTAGTTGGATTTGTGGCTCAGGGTCTTTTTTCTGCGCGTTTTTTGGTACAGTGGATAGCGAGCGAACGAGCAGGTAAAAGTGTGATGCCGGTGTTATTCTGGTATCTGAGCATCGTTGGTGCGGCATTGTTACTTGCTTATGCCATATACCGTCGTGATCCTGTTTTTATTCTTGGTCAGTCTGTTGGATTGATCGTGTATGTGAGAAATCTTTACCTGATACGGCGTGAAAAAGCTTCTCTTTCTGAATAAAATTTGTGATTCTCGAATTTCAGCGATTCTAGTAGTTGCTCTGCTGGCAGGTGTTGTTGCCTTTGCATTTCAAGGCACCAGGGGGCTTTACGAGACCACCGAAGGACGATATGCTGAGGTTGCCCGGGAAATGCTCGAAAAGGGCAACTACCTCGTACCCACCCTGGACTATAGGCCTCACTGGACTAAACCCCCCTTTTTTTACTGGATTGAAGTGGCAGGAATAAAGGTGTTTGGGTTGAATGAATGGGGTCTGCGGACCGGAAACGCTCTAGCGTTTCTTTTGACAAGTGTTTGTGTTTCGTTTTTTGGAGTTTCGTTGTGGGACTGGAAAAGGGGATTCGTTGCGGGATTGATCTATGTCTCTTCACCATTTCCCGTTTTTGCTGCAAATGCCCTATCCACTGACACAGTGCTTACTTTATGGGAGGTTCTGGCTGTTTTCTTTTATGTGAAGGCGTACAGGGAAATTAGGGTTAAGGTGCGGCGCTTCTTTATTTGTGGAATGTGGTTGGCTTTTGCACTTGGATTTTTAACCAAGGGTCCTCCTGCCCTTCTACCTTTTTTAGCTATTCTTGTGTGGAATCTAAAGCGGGAAAGACCTGTTAAACTTTTCTATTTTGCAGGTATTTTCGTTTTTCTTATAGTAGGTTTCTCGTGGTTTAGCTTTGTTATTTACCGAAATCCGGAGCTTCTCGATTATTTTTTAAGGGTGGAGGTGCTAGAGCGTGTTGCTTCGGAAAAGGGACATAATCCCCAATGGTATGCGCCTATCACTGTTTTTCTGCCGGTTCTTGTTTTAGGTCAGGGTGCTTGGTTATACTTTACTCTACGGGGAATGATCTCTACATTCAAAGCAGGTGTGAAGAATTTTATCCTCAACATCAAAAAACGAGAAGAAACAGCATTTCTCTTCTTATGGATTTTGATTCCTCTCATTGTTTTCTCCTTCTCTAAGAGCCGCTTACACCTCTATGTTCTACCCCTTTACGCTCCAGTATCTTTGCTCATAGCCAATCACGTGTGTGAGGAAGGTTTATGGGGCACGAGGCGTATCCTTATCGTTGCTACCTTCAGCATTGTGATCCTCGTCACTTTAAAATGGATAGTTGCTATTTACCCTAATAGAAACGATATGCGCGCCGTTTATGAAGCGGGTATTCGACTTGGGGGTAGAGGGGCGCATTACTACGTTTTTTCAGAGGACAAACTCTACGGACTTGAATTTTACATGGAAGGTAAACTCCAAAGGGTTGCTGGGGAAAATGTCGACCACCGTTTCAATATGAAAATTGATGATCTGCTGTATCAAATCTCCACGGGGACCTCTGGTGGGAGGCACCTCATTCTCGTGTCCAGGAACAAGTTGCCTGAGTTTGAGCGATTTTTATCGCGGTATTCTCTGAGGATGGAAACTGGCGGCTCTGATAAGTGGATCTGGTTTAGTCTCAGCAAGCAGGAGTGAAGTGTACCCAAAACCAGGAGTAATCCATCACCTGGAACATTTCGGGGTACTCCGTTTCTTATCAAATTAGAACGCAGGGTTAATCTAAAACCTGGATAATCAGTAAGCCCTTTTACTCAAAGATAATTCTCGCATCTACTGGGACGCATTTTTCTTCTGAAACGATGACAGGGTTCAAGTCCATCTCCTGTATTTCTGGAATAACTTGAGCCATGAATGAGAGTCTCTCTAAAATATCGATAAGCATTTCAATATTTACAGGCTTTTCACCTCTGACACCTCTCAATATGGGATAGATCTTTAGTCTTTTTATCATCTCTTCTGCCTCTTTTCTACCAATTGGGGTGAGCTCTCTTGCGATATCCATAAAGACCTCTGTGTAAATTCCTCCAAGTCCGCACGCGATGACATGCCCGAATTGGGGATCCTTTTTCAACCCTAGAAGTAGTTCTTTGCCTACGATGTGTTTCTGTATTTGCCAGGATGAAATGCTCAATTCAGCATTTATTTTTCGCACGTTTGATTCTATACGTTTGAATGCTCTTTTCAATTCTGTGGCGTTACGAATCCCGGTTTTTACCCCTCCCCACTCACTTTTGTGAAGAAATTCCGGGCCGGTGACCTTAAGCACTACGGGGTACCCAATTGCTGCCGCCACGTTCTGCCCTTCCTCTATGGAGTAAACAGTTTTAGATTCTGGAGTGGGTATGTCAAAGGCAGAGAGTAATTCTTGTGCTGCATCACCTACTAGTATTTTCCCCTTTTGCTTGAGTTTTAAAACCTTTTCCTCATCGTAGGGGAAAGTTCTCACTTCGGGTTTCTTCAATGTTTTGTTTTTTGTTGCTTGAAGTGCAAAGTTGAGCGCTAAAACAGCTTGTTCCACTGATTCAAAGCAGGCGGTACGATCAATCTTCTCTAAGTCTTTAACAAAGTACTCTCGATCCAAGTAGGGCCATACTGCAAGAGGTTTATCACTCTTTGTTTTTTTTCTGAGTTCATCGATGACATCTACGATTTTCAGATCTTGGTGTAATGGCGAGTTGGAGACGGGGAATATACCGATGATGGCATCAGCCTCATCCGATGTAAGTAATGACTCCAGCGCTTCAGAAAAGGCTTCACGAAAACCTTTACCGATCATTCCGATTGGCCATATATCAATAGGATTCTTTACGTGAAGCCAGTCTGGAAGCCCCTGTGTAAGCTTTTCTGCAAGACCTTCAGGTAGTTTCGAAGCGATGAGTCCCTGTTCTTCCGCTGCATCGGCGAAAATGATACCCCCTGCACCCGTGACCGTAATCACCGCAACACGGGGTCCCTTCATTTCTTTGAGGAATAGGAGGGCGTGAACGGCTGTTTTTAAATCGTCCATCGTTTTCACTCTTATAATACCTGCCCTGCGAAAGGCAGCGTCAAATACGTGATCTTCGCCCACAAGAGATCCCGAGTGGGAGAGGGCCATCTCCCCTCCGTACTTTGTTCTACCCGTTTTGAGCACAACAATTGGTTTTTTCTTTGTTATGTCTGTGGCTAGTTCCAGAAAGGCCTTGCCCCGTTTTATTCCCTCCATGTGTATGCATATGATCTCCGTTTGGGGATCCTTACCAAAGTATTCTAGGGCATCTACAAAGTCCACATCACATGCATTTCCTATGTCTATCGCTTTCCCTATGTCCCCATAAAATATTTCATGCGAAGCAACCTGGAAAACGCCAGACTGGGCTATAAGTGACACAGGTGCGAATTTCTCTGGACGGGGTTTATCGACAAAAGATGAGGTGAAGCAATCGTAGTTGTTTAAGACTCCCATGGTGTTAGGCCCCATTATCCTTACACCGTTTGTCTTGGCAAATTGGGTAAGCTCCTCTTGGAGAGATTTTCCAACGTCATCTGCATCTGCAAACCCCTGGGTGATAACAATGATGCGTTTTATCTCTTTTTTTGCGCACTGTTTTACAATTGAAAGCACTCTGTCCCTACTCACGGAGATGATAGCCAGATCGGGTGATTCAGGGATATCATCTACAGAGGAATAAGCTTTTAGGCCACATATATGTGAGGCATTGGGATTTACGGGGTATATTTTCCCCTTGTAACCATAGCGAAGCATCATTTCCACATTGTTGAAAGTTCCGGGACCAGTTTTCCTAGGAACGCCAATTACGGCGACTGAAGCGGGGTTAAGAAATAGATTCATGCTTATGCCTCCCAAATTTTATTTCGGTTTGCCTCTGAGTACTTCACTCTTTGCGTTGTCAAAGTTATATGATCTGATTAACGTAAATTTACTTAAGAAGATGAACATTTCCTAACCTTACCCTTTTGAGTCCCACTTGCAAAGCCGTTTCACGACACTGCTCTGCCTCTTTCCAGCTCATAAGGGGGAGATCCCGAAAAAAGTGGTGCGGAAAAAAGGCAAGGAGCGTGTAGGGTATGTCAGGGTCAAGTTGAGCTAAAAATCTGGCAATTCCTGCTACTTCTTCCACTCCGACGTATCCTGGAACGAGGAGTGTACTTGCCACGAGGAATGGAGGATCGGGACGTTTTGGGATGAATTTTGCGAGATAGGCAAAATTATCCATTGTCTTTTTGTTGCTTACCCCAGAAAGAGTACGGTGGAGGTTTTCGTTTATGGCTTTCAAATCGAATTTTATGCAACCTCCTGAAATCAGAGAAAGCTCAGCCATTTCGTCGATAAAAGTTTCATGTATGTTTCCGTTTGTTTCCCAGCATAATCGGAGGATTCTCCCCCTTTTTTTTCTGATAGCAAGCCGGCATACTTCTAGAGCAAAGGGCATCTGTGGGGAAGGGTCTCCCCCGAAGAAACACAGGCAAGCTGTGCGTTCTGTTATAGCATCCACCAGTTCCTCGGGAGTGTGTAATTCACTAGGTTCTACGGCCATTGCGTGGTAGCTCCTGTTCTGACAGAAAAGGCAATCGAACGAGCAGCCTCCAAAAAAAACAGCAAGATTCGTATATCCGCATTCTTTGTTAGGTGTGTATGAATAGTCTGGGTAACCACTTTGTGAACCGGCGGGACACACCCAGTCAGCCACACAGTTTGTTGGAAGGGGATCATGGTACCAAGTGACGAGGCCCTTTCTGCTGTCCCCTGCAATCACGGCTAGTCGGTTATCTCTGTTCTCTTTGAGTCCGCAAAACCCCCTTTTTCCAAGTTCTATACAGCAGCGGTTTGGGCAAAGAAAACATGTGACACCACCACTTTCTTTGGGTGGTGTTGCCGGAAGTGGATAGCGACTCTGTTTGTGAGTTTTTAGAATTAGTTCTTCTAACTCGGGGCCTGATAGATTTTTGATACAATCGCCGCATATAAGAAGCGACCGTGAGACAGGATATTTACCGCAGAGCTTACATGTTGCCATTTTCTGTACACTTTTTTTGTGATAGAAAGTCCATTACAGCTTTTGTGAACTCTTTTGGATTATCCGTCATTACAGGATGGGCTGCCCGGGAAATTTCATGTATGCGGCAGTTCTTAATTAAAGTGCTCATTTTAAAAGCTCCTTCTCTTGTGAGCACCCGACTTTCCTCTCCTCGTACGATCATTGTGGGGCATTCTATGTATTTTAGATAAGGTCTTAGGTCGTAATTGTCGAAATTGCGGAGCACCTCCCTATGAAAACAGAGACAGAAGCTGCCGTCTTCCGTCTTTTTTAAATTATGCAAGGCGAATCGAGAAAGGCTCTCTTTTTCTGCGTATGTGCTGTTCTTTTTTAGTATATTGACGTATTCTTCTATTGATGAGAAACTTTGTGTTAGCGATAAGTAGAGCTTTTCAAGGTATCGTTTATTCCACACTGGGGGAGCAGGTTCTATGTCTGTGTGTACGAGTGCTTTCACTTTTTCCGGGAAAAGGGTTGCAAACCGCGTTCCATGAAGTGCCCCCATGGAATGGCCCACAATAACCATTTTTCTCAGTTTTAAATGTTCGGTGAGTGCGTGGATGTCTGAAATATAATCCTCGCATTTATAAGCGGGTGGATCCGTCCAGTCACTGAGACCGTGACCGCGCTGATCGAGAGCTATAACGTAATGGGTATCCATGGCACTTTTTGCAAGGTTTTCCCAGATCCAGGCACTGTCTCCAATACCGTGAAGGAGAAGTAAAGGCTCTTTTATGTTTGTACCTCCTGTTAGATAATGGAGTTTTAGCCGGCCATTTGCGAAGAAATTGCTTCGGAAGATTTGGTCTTTGTTCATTTTTACCTTTCTGTAACGGTATTATATATTGTGAAGGAACTTTGGCAGTCAATAGATAAAAAATTAAAAAATTTTTAGTCCCTTCAAACATTAAACCCTCTTTACCAACATAGTTTGAATTAGTGGCTAAGCATTGATATTGCTGCTGATAAAGGATGAAGGTAAAGAATCTGTTTTGGGAAAACCCTCATTTGTTTACTACTCTTAGAGCCTCTTGCTGTTTATATGGGAGGCCCGTTGAGGTATATTTTACTGACTCGTGTGATTGATATAGACTAAACGGCTCGCTTTAAATAAACCGTTATACTATCTGCCTATAAAAAACTTTTTTGTAAATTGTTTATCTTTGGGGTTTGAGATACGGAGCTTGAAGTGGTGCATTAATCAGGTTTTATTGTAAAGATGTCTTGACAATGAAGGAAAGTATAATCTTATTCAATTCAACGGACAAAAAGGGGGTTCAACTATGGATCGAAAGAAGGTAGCAATTGTGAAATACGAGAAACCATACGAGTCTGTCGAAAAAGTGGTTAGTCTTTGTAAAGGGCTTGATCATCTACCGCACAATGCAAGGGTCTTTATAAAACCCAATATTGTTTTCTGGACAAAGGTTACGGCGTTTCCCAAATGGGGAGTTATAACGACGTCTAGGGTTATCGAGGATGTGGTGATAATCCTGAAAGAAATGGGAGTACAAGATATAACAATTGGAGAAGGCACTATCACATATGATCCGAAGGATAGAGAAACGCCAGCCCATGCATTCGAAACTCTTGGGTACGGCACACTTAAAAAAAGGTACGGGGTAAGAGTGGTGAATGTTTTCGAAAGATTCTTCGAAAAGGTTGATTTTGGAGATGGGGTTGTGTTGCGCGTAAATGCCGATGTGCTTCAGAGTGACTTTGTGGTAAATGTTCCAGTCCTCAAAACGCATGCCCAGACTGTTGTTAGTCTTGGAATTAAAAATTTAAAAGGATTCCTGGACATCGATTCACGGAGAAGGTGCCACGGCACCGATCCGGCAAAAAATCTTCATTATATGATATCCAGACTTCCCTTAAAGCTCCCTCCTACTTTGACTCTTATCGATGGTATCTACTCGAACGAAAGGGGACCCAGTTTTGACGGGAGAATAAGGAGGACTGACATACTCATTGCTTCCTCAGATATTTTATCAGCTGATATGGTGGGGGCGAAGGTTCTTGGCTACGAACCACGCGAGGTTCCTCATTTAGTATATGCTGCAAAAGAATGTAATAGACCGCTGGATCTTTCAGATGTGGAAATACTGGGTGAGAGAATAGATGAGATCGGCTTGCATTATGAGTATTCTTTTCCTTACACGGATGATGATTCTCTTCCATCGTCTTTAGCTATGATGGGTATAAAGGGACTTTATTACAGGAAATACGACCTCACTATGTGTTCCTATTGTTCAAGAATCAACGCGCTTATACTCCCAGCGATTGCCAGGGCCTGGAAAGGTGAACCTTGGGATGAAGTGGAGGTCCTCACGGGAAAATCCATGAGGCCCTCCAAAGGTAAAAACAAAACGATACTTCTTGGAAAATGTATGTATCAGGCTAATAAAGACCACCCTGACATAAAAGAATTGATCGCAGTGAAGGGATGCCCGCCGAAACTAAACGACATAGTGGAGGCATTTCACAAGGCTGGAATAGATATAGACCCTTCTCTCTTTGATGATATTGATAAATATCCAGGCACATTTATGAAACGCTACGAGGGCAAACCAGAATTTGATGAGTCTTTTTTCAGGGTTGTGTAAAGGTTCCTTTGTGGCTTGTTTTTGAGTTGAGAAAGCCAAAGATTTGATGCCGGAGGTGGGATTCGAACCCACATGACCTCAGGGGTCGGGGGATTTTGAGTCCCCTGCGTCTACCAGTTTCACCACTCCGGCACTATATTACGCATAATATGGGCCAGGTTAAAAAGTCAAGGGGGAAATATGCCTTGAAATTTTAAAGAAGTTATTAGTATAAGCTTTACTTTCGAAGTGGTTTGGGATTTTTGTAAATGGCTATACTAGGAATAGATTACGGTGAAAAGCGAATAGGAGTGGCGATTAGCGATGATATGGGGCTTTGCGCCTTTGCGTTGACTACTATTCGCAGAGGCAGTAAGCAGAGGGACATCGCTGTAATATGTGAACTAGTAAAGAGTCGTGGTGTAGAGCTTATTGTTGTGGGTTATCCTGTTTGCCTTAACGGATCGGAGGGCGTGCAATGTCGGAAAATAAAGTCTTTCGCAAAGGAGGTGGAGAAAGCCACGGGCAGAGAGGTGGTTCTCTGGGATGAAACCCTTTCAACTTGGGAGGCTTGGGAATTGATGGAGAAAGCGGGTGTAAGGAAGAAAAAACGAAAGGAGGTTGTTGATAGCATGGCTGCCGCGGTCATCCTTCAAGGTTTTCTTGAAGCCCGCAGGCGAAAAGGTGGGGGTGGTTTTTCGTGAATTTGCTTAAAAGTAGGGGAATTTTTTACCCTATTTTTTTGGTTTTTATTTTGATGCTCGTTATTTTAATTGTTTATGCATACGGGCCAGTGTCAAGTGACAGAAAGACTATTCTTATAGAGATCCCTCGAGGGACTAAATTTTTCCAGATAGTAAATCTTCTTGATGAGGCAGGGTTAGTTAATAATAGGCCTCTCTTCTGTGTTCTGGTGATTGCTAAGGGTGCGGCACGGAAGATAAGGGCAGGAGAATACGAATTTTCCACTTCTATGTCGCCTTTAGAGATCATAGAGAAGCTTCTCGTGGGGGACATAAAGAAGTATAGAATTACAGTGCCTGAAGATCTGAGCTTGAAGGAAATCGCCGCCCGACTTGCGGCCGAAGGTTTGGTCGATGAAAGTACATTTCTTTATTGGGCATACAACAGGGAATTTATTTCCTCACTGGGAGTGGAAGCGAATAGCATAGAGGGGTATCTTTTCCCTGATACATATTTTTTTGATAGATCTATGACAGCTCGGGATATAATAAGGACGATGGTAAAGCAGTTCTGGAAAGTGGCGACACCTGCGCTTAGACAGCGGGCTGAACGGATGGGCATGAGTGTCCACGAGTGGGTCACGTTAGCATCTATTATAGGAAAAGAGACCAGTTACAGTGCTGAGAAACCTCTCGTATCAGCTGTTTTCCACAACCGGATGAAAAGGGGAATGAAACTTCAGAGTGATCCGACGGCAGTTTATAATATTGACTTTAATGGAGTTATCACCAAGACCCATTTGCTTCTTGATCACCCTTACAACACCTACAGGATTTATGGATTGCCTCCTGGACCAATTGCGAACCCTGGACGGGATTCTCTTTTGGCTGCCCTTTATCCTGCCAAGGTGGATTATCTGTACTTTGTTTCTAATGGAAATGGTTCCCACCGATTCTCATCCACACTTGAAGACCATAACCTTGCGGTTCAGAACTATCGATCTCAGAGAAAATGATTTTTAAATTTCCCTTGACAAGGTTTTTACTCCCCCCTATAGTGGAGCAAAGTGGATTGTTGTGGAGGACAATCCCGTGTCTACATTCCGGGGGCAGTACTATCATACCATTGATGAAAAGGGCCGTATAATCTTTCCCTCTCGTTTTCGTGAGGTGCTCTCAGAGAAGTATGATAACCGTCTCGTCATAACTAAATGGGACGGATATCTCATGGTGTTTCCCTACGATGAGTGGCGGATCATTGAGGAGAAAGTGGCGCACCAGTCCATTTTGCGAAAGGAGATCCGTTCATTTCAGCGTTTCTTCATGTCTGGAGCTGTGGATTGTGCCCTCGATTCTCAGGGGAGGGTCCTCATTCCTTCAAACTTCCGAGAATATGCAGGCCTGGACAGGGATGTGGTTCTTGTAGGTATGCTTAGGGTCATTGAGATATGGAGCAGGGGCCGTTTTGAAGAGGAAATGCGGAAGATAGGTGAAAATATGGATTTGCTTATGAATTTTTTGAATAGCATTGGCATTTGAATGGTACGCTAAGATGGGTGATTTCCATGTACCTGTTCTGCTTGAAGAGGTGGCTTACTACCTTAATTGTCGAAGTGAAGGGATATACGTTGATGGTACTGTTGGGGGTGGAGGACATGCTCACAAGATTCTGGAAATGTCGGCTCCAAATGGGAGACTCATTGGTATAGACCTTGACGAAGATGCTCTGAAAACCGCTGAGAGAAATCTTAAAAAATTTGGCGATAGGGTGACTTTAATCAGAGGTAACTTTGCCGATGTGGAAGATATCCTGGGCAGGTTAAACATTTTTCGGGTTGACGGTGTTCTTCTCGACCTCGGTCCTTCTCTGCATCAACTTACATCACCAGAACGGGGTTTTGGCTTTTCCGTGGATGGTCCTCTGGATATGCGAATGGACAGGAGGAGTCGACTAACGGCGAAGACGATAGTTAACAGATTTGGTATTGAGGAGCTGGAGGAGATAATTTGGAGATACGGTGAGGAAAGGATGGCTGCAGAAATAGCACAAGCTATAGTCAAAAAGAGGGAAACTTCGCCCATTGAAACCACGAAAGAGCTGAAAGAACTGATCATGTCAGTTTTGCGAACAGGGGCGAAGAGATCCATTAATCCGGCAACGAAAACATTTCAGGCTTTGCGTATCGCCGTAAATAGGGAACTGGAGAATCTGAAGAAGGCCATCCCTGCCTGGATAGAAGCTCTTAATCCGTCGGGTAGAATGGTTATCATTTCCTATCATTCCCTTGAGGATCGTATTGTTAAGGAAGTTTTCACTTTTTACTCCAAGGATTGCGTCTGTGCCCCACGCATTCCTCATTGTATATGTGGTCACAGTAGAAAAATAAGATTGATAACGAGAAAACCCGTTCGCCCTACGGACGAAGAAGTGCAACGTAATCGCAGGGCTCGAAGTGCAAAGTTAAGAGCCTCAGAGAGAGTCTAGTGATGGATATGAACCAGTTTTTTAGCAAATCTCACTTTTCATATTTGTATAACCCTCTTAGAGGTTTATCTGTATCAAGATGGGTTTTTTTAGCTTTGCTATTTATGTCGGTATTCCTCCTTTACGTATGGAGTCACGTAAACATGACGCGATTGGAGTACAAAATTGCGGAGGCAATGGAGGTTCAAGTTGCACTCCTTGAGGAGCAGAAGAGGTTAAAACTAGAAATCGCCCGTTTAAAATCGCCGCGGCGTATCAGTGCTATTGCTCAGGAAAGACTAGGGCTTGGGCCTCCTTCACAGGATCAGATTATCCTGATCAGGTCAAAGGAGTAGGTTTAAAGTGACCTACATAGAGAAAAAATGGCTTCGTTTTCGGATAGCAACTGTACTTGCAAGTTTTGCGGTATTTTTTCTCGCTTTGATGACGCGAGCGTTCCAATTACAAATAATTTCAGGGGAAACACTCAAGAATCTTGCCAATCGTCAGCACTTTAAGGTTGCTGAAATATTGCCTGAACGTGGTAAAATTTATGACCGCAATGGTGTTGAGCTTGCAGTAAGCTTAATGGTTGAGTCAGTTTGTGCTGATCCTAGCAGAATTCGCAATCCCAAAGTGGTGGCTGATCACCTAGCCAGAGTCCTCGAAATGAATGTGGATGATATTTATAGAAAACTGACAGGAAGCGGTGGTTTTTCCTGGATTGCCCGACACATACCACCCGAGAAAGCAGAAATGGTCAAGGCATTGAGGTTGGATGGTATATATATGATAAAGGAGCCGAAACGTTACTATCCTCACGGAGAATTGGCTGCTCATCTTCTTGGTTTTGTGGGGATGGACTCCGTTGGCCTGGAAGGTCTAGAGTTGAAATACGATAAGTACCTTCGGGGCACACCAGATAGGCTGGTATGGGTGAGAGATGCAAAGGGTAGGCACCTTTATCCTCGTGTTGAACAGAGTCCGGACGGTAAAGGGGAAACCTATCATCTTGTGTTGACTCTCGACAGTAAGCTCCAACACGTGGTGGAATCTCAGTTGCGGGAGGCCGTGAAAGAGAAAGCGGCAAAGGGCGGCCATGTCATAGTGATGGATCCTCGAACAGGGGAGATCCTCGCTATGGCAAGTGAACCAGCGTTCAATCCCAACGAATTTAGGCAGATTCCTCCTTTTATTCGGAAAAATAGGGCAGTAACCGATAGTTACGAGCCCGGTTCTGTTTTGAAGCCTTTTGTAGTAGCAGCGGCCCTTGAGGAAAAATTAGTGAGAGAGGGAGACAGGTTCTATTGTGAAATGGGACGTTATACAGTAGGTAACCGCGTCGTTCATGAGGCTCAGCACAAACGATACGGATATCTTAACGTTAGAGAGATTATTAAGTACTCAAGCAATATAGGAGCCGCAAAGATCGGGGAGCGACTGGGCAGAGAGCGTTTGTACAAATATTTGAGCAGATTTGGATTCGGATCAAAGACGGGGGTTGGTTTGCCTGGAGAATCGCAAGGGCTGTTAAGACATTACACGTACTGGAGAAAAGTGGATACAGTGGCGGTTTCTTTTGGTCAGGGGATAGCTGCAACACCTCTTCAGCTGGTTACGGCGCTTTCTGCGATTGCGAATTCTGGGATACTTATGCGACCCTACGTTGTTAAGGAAATCCTTGACTCTCGTGGACGTGTGGTAGAAACATTTCAACCCACGGTAGTAAGGCAAGTTCTTTCTTACGAGACATCTAGAAAGATGAGGGCCATAATGAAATCTGTGGTAAGTGACGACGATGGAACAGGAAAGATGGCAAGAATAGAAAGCGTATCTGTGGCCGGGAAAACGGGCACGTCTCAAAAATTTGATTTCAAAAAGGGGGTTTACTCCGTGGATAGGGTCTGGGCTACCTTTATGGGATTTTTCCCGGCAGAGGAACCAAAATTAGCAATTATTGTGGTTTTGGACGAACCCAGAAGAGACCGTTGGGGTGGTTTGGCATCTGCACCACTCTTTCAGAGGATCGGGGAACAAATTCTGGTATGCTGGAGAATGGACCTCCGGGACCGTTTGGTTGGTGAAAATGGTATAAATCAGTGGAAAGGAAATATAAGACTTGCTGAAGCTTTAAAGCCATATGTGGTGGTTAATGAGGATAGGATAGATGATAGTGGGAATAGAGTTCCCGATTTCAGAGGGCTGACGATCAAAGAAGCATTCAGGAAAGCAAGGGAAACGGGCGTGGAACTAAGTATAGAGGGAAGTGGTTGGGCTGTAAAACAGGACCCGTTGCCAGGTGCAGTTTTTGGTAGGTCAAGGTTTTGTAAAGTGATCTTTAGCAGGGGGATGTAATTTGAGATTACGGGATGTGATAAGAGATACAGAAGTAATTTCCGTAAAGGGTGATCTTGAAGTGGAAGTTACCTCTCTGTGTTATGATTCTAGGCAGTGCGAGGAAAACAGCTTATTTGTGGCAATTCCAGGATTCAAAACCGATGGACATGCGTACGTTCAAGAGGCGATTTCTCGTGGAGCACGTGTTATTGTACATGAAAAAGACTTAATTTTTCCTAGTAATGTGACTGGTGTAAAGGTCAGAGATGCCCGGGACGCACTTGGGAAATTTAGCCGGAATTTTTACCGTAATCCATCCCGTTCTCTCTGTTTGATTGGTGTGGTAGGCACGAACGGTAAAACGACGATTACCTATCTGTTGGAGTCCATATTTAGAAAAGCGGGTGTTAATTGTGGTGTACTGGGAACAATAAACTACCGTTTTGAAGGTCGAGAAATTCCAGCTTCTAATACGACTCCAGAATCCTGTGATTTTCAGAGGATGCTCTATGATATGAAAGAAAGTGGGGTAAAGGTGGTTGTTGCAGAAGTATCTTCCCATGCTTTGGCATTGAAACGTGTTGACGACTGCGAATTTGATGTAGGTATCTTTACCAATCTCTCCAGGGATCACCTCGATTTTCATGGAAACATGGAAAATTATTTCAATGCGAAGAGGCGTTTTTTCTCAGAAATTCTCGCGTGTTCACCGAAGAAAAGGGAACGGGGTATGATCGTTAATGTGGATGATATGTGGGGTAAAAGACTGCTAAGGGATGTTCCTCTTAAGGCGTGCACATATGGTGTTGAGAGTGCCGCCAATATTAGACCTCTTCACTATGAATGCACTTTGGAGGGGATATTTGCCGAGGTAGCCGCAGGTGGTGTTGTGTTAACCTTAAATTCTCCTCTGATAGGAAAATTCAACCTCTCGAATATCCTTGCAGTGGTTGCCTGTGGACTGGTACTAGGTGTAGGAGCAAAAGACATCATCGATGGGGTGGCCTCTCTAAAGTGTGTTCCTGGGCGTTTAGAGAAGATTAGTAGGGATGGTCAGCCTTGTGTTTTTGTGGATTACGCACATACTGAAGATGCCTTAAGTAAGGTTTTGGGGAATCTGAGGGAGTTTAAAACATCACGTGTCATAACGGTTTTTGGATGTGGTGGTGACAGGGACAGGGGTAAGCGGCCACTGATGGGAAGGGCTGCCTTGGAAGGTAGTGACTGGATCGTGATTACCTCTGATAATCCCCGTTCCGAAGACCCTCTTTCTATAATTGCAGAGATAGAGAGTGGTATAAAAGATTTAGCGCGTAATGTTTCTCCAGAAAGATCGTTTGATCACCAAGGAAAGATCTACTCCGTTATACCGGACCGGAGGGAGGCCATTGAATTAGCTATAAGTCAGGCAAGACCTGGGGATATTGTGCTGGTTGCGGGTAAGGGTCATGAGGACTACCAGATCATAGGTGATAGAAAGATCTTCTTTGATGATCGGGTAGTAGCACGGGAAGCTCTGGAGAGGTACCATAGTTGAATATTTTACGAAGGTGTTAATGGGAAGTGAAGCTGACGGCGAAAGATATTACCCGAGCAACAGGTGGGTACATAGTGAGAGGGAGTGCTGATGTGGAGTTTTCTGGAGTGAGTACAGATTCCCGCACGGTTAACCGGGAAGAACTCTTCATATGTCTCATTGGGGAGAGGTTCGACGGCCACGATTTCGCAGAAAATGCTCTGCAAAAAGGGGCCAAGGGTGTGCTTGTGTCACGGCATATTTCCCTCAATAAGAGTTATGATGCGACGATTATTTCTGTAAAAGATACTCTTAAGGCCCTGGGAGATATTGCCACTTTTGTCAGAGATAGATTTTCTGGACCTGTGGTGGCTATTACAGGGAGCTCCGGAAAGACCACAACGAAGGAGATAATTGCAGCAGTTTTTTCTCAGTTAGGACCAACCCTTAGAACAGAGAAGAATTTTAATAATCTAGTTGGTTTGCCCCTTACCTTGCTTCGGCTTGAAGGTAGGCATGTAGCTGCCGTGCTTGAAATGGGAACAAATTCTCCTGGGGAGATACGCCGTCTTACAGAGATTGCCCTTCCTACTGTTGGTGTTGTTACAAATATTGGTCCCGCACATTTGGAAGGTCTCAAGTCAATTGAGGGTGTTTTTGAGGAGAAGGTGGATCTATTCCGGTATATGCCCGGGGGGGGCACAGTTGTGCTTAACGTAGATGATGCATTTCTTAGAAGGTACGTGTGCGGGAGTAAACACCGATGTATAACCTTTTCTATAAGATATAATGCTGATGTCAGTGCCTCTGATATTACCCTGGGCGAGGAAGGTATATGTTTCACCTTGAACGTAAGGGAAGTTACTGATCGGGTTTTTTTAAGGTTGATAGGGCAACATCAATTGGGGAATGCCCTTGCAGCAACAGCAGCGGCTTTGGCAGCAGGTGTACCGTTTGATTGTATCAAAAAAGGTCTGGAGACTGTTCGTCCCATTTCGGGAAGGATGAACGTATTGAAACTTTTAAATGGAGCTTTTGTGTTGGACGACACTTACAATGCAAATCCCTCATCAGTCAGGGAGGCAATTCATACTCTAGCCGAGTTAAACAAAAACGGGCGCAGTATTGTTGTGTTGGGAGATATGCTGGAATTGGGAAAAGATGCGCCTTTATGGCATCGAAAGATAGGTTCTCTTCTTGCGGAGGTGGGTGTGGATGGGTTGTTCCTCAAGGGAGAGTTTGCGGGAGAGCTAGCAATGGGTGCCTTGTCATATGGTTTCGATGGAAAGAAGATCCATATCGTGGAGGATAATAGGGAGTTAGCTGAACGATGCGCCGCTATCCTATCAGATGGTGATTGGGTTCTAGTTAAGGGTTCGCGCCGAACAAAAATGGAAGAAGTTGTTGCAAAGATTGTGGAAATTGTGGGTTTGAAGGAAGACAAGGAGGGTCGGGTGTGATCTACCATCTTCTGTACCCACTCCACACAGTATTCTCCTTTTTCAATGTTTTCCGCTACATTACCTTTAGAACCATCTACGCGACAGTCACCGCTCTGGTAATCTGCTTTATCATAGGACCTTGGTTGATAAGGAAGCTGCAAGAACTGCAGCTCAAACAACCGATAAGAGAAGATGGTCCAAGTAGTCATTTGTCCAAGGAAGGAACTCCCACGATGGGGGGACTAATGATCATATTCGCCGTTATTATATCGACTCTTCTTTGGGCTAATCTAACAAATCCTTATATCTGGCTGGTAATTATGGTGACTGTGTCGTTTGGTCTTATCGGTTTTTTCGATGACTATCTCAAATTGACACGGGAGAATAGTAAGGGCCTCCCGGGACGAGTACGCCTTCTGGCCGAGATAACTGTTGCATTTTTTGTTGGCCTTGTCCTTTACTTCAAACCAAATTTCAGCTCAGCAGTAACCATGCCGTTCTTCAAGACTGTTTTACCCGATATCGGTTGGGGGTATGTGCTCCTTACTGTTTTTATCATCGTGGGTTGTGCAAATGCCGTTAACCTGACAGATGGTCTGGACGGTCTCGCCATCGGCCCGGTGATTGTATGTTTTATGACTTACCTCCTTTTTTCTTACTTTTCAGGTAATGTAAAGATTGCCAATTATCTGCAGATTCCTTACGTTTCAGGTACGGGAGAGTTGGCGATATTCTGTGGAGCAATGGTTGGTGCGGGATTGGGATTCCTCTGGTACAACGCATATCCTGCCCAAGTTTTCATGGGTGATGTGGGTGCACTTGCCCTCGGTGGTGCATTGGGAACGCTGGCCATACTTACCAAACAGGAGATTCTTCTTGCAATTGTGGGTGGTGTTTTTGTTTTGGAAACTGTTTCTGTGATTTTTCAGGTAGGATGGTTTAAGCTGTCGCACGGGAAGAGAATCTTTCGCATGGCACCTCTACATCACCATTTTGAACTTAAGGGATGGGCGGAGCCTAAAATAATCGTTCGTTTCTGGATCATTTCAATACTCCTTGCGTTGCTTGCCATAAGTACACTTAAATTGAGGTGATTATTGTGGATTTTAAAGGGAAAAGGGTTCTCGTGGTTGGGCTTGCACGTACGGGTATAGCTGTTGCGAGATTTCTCCTTAAGAGGGGGGCTTACGTTTTTGTAACAGACATAAAACCCCTCCATCAGATTCCTGAAGCTGTAAGTTTACTTGAGCACTGCGGGGATAGACTTATGGTGGTTCCCCATAGCGAAGAAGCATTAGATGGGATGGATCTGGTGATACCATCGCCGGGTGTTCCTCCGAACAATGTGATTCTCAGAGCAGCATCTGGACATGTGAAGGTTCTCAGTGAAATAGAAGTTGCCGCGCGTTTTTTGAAGCGACCAATTATAGCTGTTACGGGTACCAACGGAAAGACGACGACGGTTTCTCTTACGGGATTTCTCCTCGAGCAAGGAGGTATGCATGTCTTCGTGGGGGGGAATATCGGAAATCCGCTGATAAGTTATGTGGACGGTCCTCAGGAGGATGATTACTGTGTAGTGGAGGTTAGCAGTTTTCAGCTGCAGTGGGTGAATGATTTCCATCCTTATATCGCTGCCAATCTTAACGTGACAAATGACCATCTTGATTATCACGGTTCTATGGATGAATATAGAGCCGCAAAAGAACGCATTTTTGCAAATCAGACAGAGAGGGATTATGCGGTTCTTAATGCTAGTGATGCTCGTACATCAGAACTTCGGTCCACTCTTAGATCGAACGTGGTTGTTTTCAGTTCGGGCGGATCTTCCTTAGACTGCAATGTGTATCTGCAAAATAACGCCATTCATTATATCAATACGGATGGTTCTTCTGAATCATATCCTCTTTCGATTCTTTCTCTTAAGGGAAGGCATAATGCCGAAAACGCGATGGCAGCCATTGCAATTGCTCGTCTATGTGGATGTTCGGTGGAAAGTATAAAGAAATCTCTGCCGTTGTTCAGGACTCTTCCTCATAGGATTGAGTTTGCAGGCCAGGTGAGAGGAGTGGAATTCTACGATGATTCGAAGAGTACCAATGTCGATTCAGTGCGAAGGGCCTTGGAAACATTTGAAGATAGATCTGTGATCCTTCTTATGGGTGGAAAGGACAAAGATGGCGATTTCGCGAGCTTGAGGAATGTAATTAAAAAGCGAGTGAAGAACCTTGTTCTCTTTGGTGAGGCAAGGGATAAGATAGCAAAGAGTTTAGAAGACACTGTGTCCATGGTCGTTGTTCCCCGTTTGAGAGATGGTATCTATGAGGCATACAGTTTGGCCCTTCCCGGGGAAATTGTCCTTCTTTCGCCGGGATGTGCCAGTTTTGATGAGTTTAGAGATTACAGGGAACGGGGGGAGTTTTTCAAAAGCGTCGTAAGGGAGATTGGTAGAAGTGGTGGATGAAGGGAAGAACTTGGGTACACCCGATAAAGTTCTGTTTGCTGTGGTGCTTATCCTTATTATCATGGGAACGATTATGATTTATAGCTCTAGTTCTATAATGGCACTTGAAAGGTTCAGGGATCCTCAATTCTTCCTGAAAAAGCATCTGCTTATGTTGTTGTTATTTGGTTTCCCCATCATGGTATATTTTATGAAAATGCCGTATGAATGGTTGCAAAAGCTTGCTTACCCTACCGTTATAATATCTATTTTTCTGCTCATACTTGTACTGATCCCACCTTTCGGACCTCAGATAGGGGGTGCGAAACGGTGGTTGAGACTAGGAGTGTTTTCCATACAGGTGTCAGAACTTGCAAAAGTGGCTGTAGTACTTTTCATGGCTCATTTTCTCTCGCGAAAGTACGATCTCCTTAAGGATCCTAAAAGGGGCATTGTGCTGCCCCTTACGGTAGTTCTGGCTGTGATTTTCCTTATACTAAGGGAGCCTGATTTTGGGACTGCTGTAATGGTTGGGGTTATTTCTATTGTAATGCTTTACATCGCCGGTTGTAGACTCCGTTATTTAGTTATCACAGGAATGATGTCTATTCCTTTTTTTGTCTGGCTTTTGGTTAGCAAGGCTTACAGGTTGAAGCGCTTGACTGCCTTTTTGGATCCCTGGAGCAATCCTCATAGTACGGGTTTTCAGATCATACAGTCATTTCTCTCCTTCGGATCGGGTGGAACTTTCGGTGTGGGGCTGGGGGATGGTATGCAGAAACTATTCTATTTGCCTGAACCCCACACGGATTTCATTTTGGCGGTTGTGGCGGAAGAAATGGGATTCTTCGGTGTTGCTGTGGTCATTATTCTTTTTGGGATACTCGTCTACAGAGGGTTTGTAATATCCATGCGGGCACCGGATCTTTTCGGTATGTTGCTCGCTTCGGGGTTGACAGTGTTGCTAGCCCTTGAGGCTTTTATAAATATAGCAGGTGTTATGGGATTGGTTCCTGTGAAGGGATTGGCCCTGCCATTTATGAGTTACGGGGGGAGTTCCCTTGTTATGAGTATGGCGGCAGTTGGAATGCTTTTGAATATATCGAGTCGTGATTAATAAAGAAGGTATAAAGGTAATCATTGCTGGAGGTGGGACAGGAGGACATCTCTTCCCAGGAATAGCCATTGCTGAGGAATTTATGAAGAGATCTAGCAAAAACAGGGTACTTTTTATAGGGACGAGAAAGGGGATAGAGAAAAAGGTACTTGAAGAACTCGGTTTTCCTCTTCGCTTCATAGATGTTGAAGGGATTAAAAGAAGAGGGATTTTGAAGACGGTTGCTGCTCTGTTAAAGCTTCCGAAAAGTTTTGCTGAATCACGAAGAATCCTGAAAACCTATGTCCCTCACATAGTCGTTGGAGTGGGAGGATACGCCTCAGGTCCGGCGGTACTAATGGCTGTTATAATGGGGATTCCCAGCGTGATTGCAGAGCAAAACGCAATTCCCGGCATGACAAATAGAATTTTGGGGCACTTTGTGGATCGTGTTTTTTTGAGTTTCCCCGATGAAATGGGATGTTTCGACCAAGCTAAGGTGAGAGTAACGGGAAACCCCGTTCGTTCTGCTTTTTTGGAGGCGTCTTTCCACGAAAGAAAAAGAAATGGGAAGTTTACTATTCTTGTATTCGGGGGTAGTCAGGGGGCTAGGACTTTAAACAGGACTTTCCTAGAAGCGTTGAACTACCTTGAGGAGATGAGGAATCTGATAAGAATTGTTCATCAGACAGGTGAGCATGATCTTAGCGAAGCAGAAAAAATGTACAGGGAGCGAGGTTTTGAGGCTTGTGTTTTTCCCTTTACAATGGATATGGCTCGTGCTTATGCCGAGGCGGATTTGCTCGTATGTAGGGCAGGGGCTTCAACGGTAGCTGAAATAACCATTGCGGGAAAGGCTTCTATACTCGTTCCGTATCCCTATGCGGTGAACGATCACCAGGCAAAGAATGCTGAGTACCTTGCCAGAGAGGGTGCCGCTATACTTTTGCCGGAAAAGTATCTTACGGGAGAAAGATTGGCAAACATCATAATTGAATGTATACATGACCCTCAAAAGTTGAGTTACATGGAGGAAAGGGCAAGGAGTTTGGGGAAAAGAGAGGCAGCGAAGGCCATAGTTGATGAATGTCTAACTTTATTAATGGAGAAATCAGTCACATAAGAGAGTGAAGAGAATGATGAAGAAGGAGAGGAACAGTTACTCACGTGCGGATGCCATGAAATGGAAGGTGCGGAATATCCATTTCGTTGGTATCGGCGGAATCGGGATGAGTGGTATCGCCGAGGTCCTTCTGAACTTGGGCTATAACGTATCTGGTTCCGACATAGCACTTTCGGATATCACTCATAGATTGGAGACACTTGGGGCTCGCATATATAAAGGGCACGACCGCCGCAATGTAGGGCAGACCGACGTGGTGGTTACTTCCACTGCGGTGCGCAGTGATAATCCAGAAGTTCTAGAAGCACTTAGGAGAGGAATCCCTGTTATCCCAAGGGCCGAGATGCTGGCTGAACTCCTGAAAATGAAGTTTTCCATAGCTATTTCGGGCAGCCATGGAAAAACGACCACTACCTCTATGATCGCCACTGTGCTTGCCGCAGGAGGACTGGATCCTACGATGGTCATTGGGGGTAAATTAATGAGCATTGGCAGCAATGCCCGTCTTGGAGGTGGTGAGTTGATAGTGGCAGAGGCCGATGAGAGTGATGGTTCTTTTTTGAAACTCAACCCACACATTGCAGTAATTACAAACATAGATCGTGAACATCTGGATTTCTATCGAGGGATTGAGGACATCAGGGAATCTTTTCTGAAATTCGCGAATAGCGTTCCTTTTTATGGATGCGCTGTTGTCTGCGGTGACGATCCCAACGTTCTTTGTATTCTACCAGAGGTAAAGAGAAGGATTGTGACGTATGGTATTAAAAATGGAGATTATAGAGCACGGGATATAAAGTTTTTAGGCCGTTCCTCCCTGTTTACTGTGTGCTACCAAGGTAGTACGTTGGGTCAGGTTGAGATAAACGTACCAGGACGATTCAATGTGTACAACTCATTGGCAGCTGTAGCCGTGGGTCGGGAACTGGATATGGATTTTGAGGATATTAGAGAGGGACTCAGACAGTTCTCTGGGGTTCATCGCCGCCTTGAGGTTAAGGGGGAAGTGAACGGTGTTACGGTGGTGGACGACTATGGTCACCATCCCACTGAAATTTATGAAACGTTGGCAGCTGCAAGAATGATGTGGGATGGACGAAGGTTGATTGTGGTTTTTCAACCCCACAGGTACACGAGAACCAAGGCGCTCTTTGATGAGTTTTCAAAAGCATTCCCTGAAGCTGATGTTCTTATTGTAACTGAGATTTATGCTGCAAGTGAGGATCCTATTCCTGGTGTTTCTGGCGAAGCTCTTTTTAGTGCTTTGAAGGAGAGGAACAAAGGTGAGGTGCATTATATTGCCAACCTTGATGATGTGGTCGATTTTCTCGTTGAGATAGTCCGACCAACGGATGTTGTAATTACCCAGGGTGCGGGTTCTGTCTGGAAGGTTGGAGAATCTTTATTGAAAAGAATGGCTTAGGTGAGATTGAACACCGATGAGGGAAAGCGTAAGAGAAAAGCTGATGGAGATCTGCTCGGGACGCGTAGAATTTTCCTTGCCTATTGCTGAATATACTTCCATGGGTGTGGGTGGTACTGTTGATGCGTTTGTTTATCCCCGTACGTTCGAGGAGGTTAAACAGATCATAAGGTATCTAAATGCGGTTGGGATACCTTTTCTGCCGGTGGGTCGCATGACCAATATCATTGTTAGGGATGGAGGCTACAGGGGGGTTTTTCTGTCCCTTGCCGAGCTTCGACAGGTGCGTATAGAAGAGGATGGGAACCAGGTGGTTATATATGCACAGGCCGGTGTATCCCTGGCACAGATGGTTTCACTGTGTGTCGAGAAAGGTTTTGGCGGTGTGGAGTTCTGTGCGGGTATTCCGGGAACAGTGGGTGGAGCTCTGAGGATGAATGCGGGGGCATTTGGTAGGGAAATCAAAGATGTTACCCGAGCGGTAGATTTCGTGTTTCCCAATGGTGAGATAAAAACTGTGGCAGCTGAGAAACTCCTTTTTTGTTACCGCAAGTTGGATGTTCCTGAAAGTACTGTCATAGTTGGAGGAAGTTTTGTTTTGTGGCGTGATGATCCCTCAAAGGTTGGAGGTTACGTGCGCGATATACTGCGTAAGAGAAAGGAAAAACATCCTCAGGAATTCAAAAGTGTAGGGTCGGTTTTCAAAAATCCCGAAGGTTACGTAGCAGGTCGTCTTATAGAGGAAGTTGGATTGAAAGGTTTGACCCTCGGAGGGGCCCAGGTATCAGAAAAGCATGGAAATTTCATTGTGAATTTGGGAAATGCCCGAGCAAAAGATATTCTTACCCTCATGGAGATGGTCCGGGAGAAGGTATATAGGGAGAAGGGTGTTCTCCTGGAATCAGAGGTGGTCGTTGTCGGGGATGACTAGTGGAATAAGTACAAGAACATTTAGAAAGAAACAGTATCGTTTGGAGGTTTTGAAGCAGAGGACGAAACGCCATTTCAAAGAGATTTTGCGGGAAATTTTATCGTCTCTGTTTATCCTTTTCAGTGTGCTTTTACTTTCCCTGTGTGGCGTTTATTTGTACGCTCAGATTATTACGTTGCCGTGCTTTGAAGTAAAGGATGTCGTTGTAAGAGGGGCAAGGAAGGTGAGGGAAGAAGAGATTCTTAAATTGGCGAATGTGCAGAAGGGTCGATGTATATTGAACATTGACCTTGAAGGTGTAGCTACAAGGGTTAAGTTGAATCCGTGGGTCAGGGAAGCCTTTGTGGGGAGAGAGTATCCCGACCGGATAGTGATAGAAGTAAGGGAAAGAGAACCAGTGGCCTTTCTGTGTATGCATGATGGATTTTACTTTGTGGACAGTCATGGTGTGGTGTTCAAGAAGGTTTCACAGGATGATGAGGTGGATCTTCCCGTTTTGACGCTGAGTGGGGATGAAAATGATGGCTGGGCAAGTGCTATAGAGAGATATCTTGATTTACTCCGATATCTGTCAACCCGTTCTACCTATCCTCGTCTGGAGCATGTTGCTGAGGTTCACTGGAGCAGTAAAGAGGGGTTCTTGCTCTTTACCACGGATGGTTACGGTTTGCGCATCGGAACAGGCAATTTCGAGGAAAAATTACGTTATCTGGCGAGCGTTATTGCCGATTTGGATAAAAGACAGGTAAAAGGTGGCTTCCTAATGGTGGATCTTAACAACCCTGGTCAAATTACCGTGCAAATGAGAAACGTTGTTTCACCACGTGATGTGGTACCTCTGAAGGGTAGATACAAGATATAGGAGGTAAAGCAAATTAGATGGGCAAAAAAGCCAGTATTGTGGCAGGATTGGATATTGGAACAACAAAAACCTGTATGATTGTAGGAGAAGCAAAGGAAGATGGTGTTGATATAGTGGGGATAGGAGTCCAACCATCTGAAGGTCTCCGCAAGGGAGTGGTAGTAAACATTGAGAGTACGGTGGAGTCCATTAAGGGTGCGCTTGGAGAAGCTGAAAAGATGTCGGGTTGTAGTATACGTTCTGTTTATGTTGGTATTGCAGGGGGTCATATTAAATCACAGAACAGTCTAGGGATTGTGGGTGTAAAAGGCAGGGAAGTGGATGGAGATGACGTGCAGCGGGCTATTGAGGCATCAAAGGCTATTGCTCTACCTCTTGATAGAGAGATTATTCACTCGATTCCGCAGAGCTTTGTTGTGGATGGTCAAGACGGAATTAAGGACCCAATAGGGATGTCTGGTGTGCGTCTGGAAGCGAAAGTTCACATAGTCACAGGTATTACCACGTCCATCCAGAATGTGGTGAAATCGGTTAACAGGGCGGGTCTTGAGATAGAAGAAATTGTTTTAGAACAACTTGCCGCCAGTGAGGCTATTCTTAGTGAAGATGAAAAGGAGTTGGGGGTAGCCCTTGTGGATATAGGTGGTGGCACAACAAACATCGCTGTCTTTACTGAAGGAAGTGTCAAACATACGGCTGTTATTCCTGTAGGTGGCCAGTACCTGACAAGTGATATTTCCATAGGTCTGCGTACGCCGCCCGCTGAGGCGGAGAAGATAAAGATTCACTTCGGCTGTGCCTATATGCCCCTCATTCCCAGGGATGAGGTTATAGAGGTACCAAGCGTGGGGGGGCGAGAACCACGAGAGGTGTCACGCCAGATTCTAGTAAGGATTATAGAACCTCGCATGGAAGAAATTCTGAATCTTGCCTACCGAGAGATTATCCGTTCGGGTTGTGAAGATCTCCTCGGTGCAGGTGTGGTGCTAACGGGAGGAACTGCACTTTTGCCCGGGATTGTGGAGTTGGCAGAACATCTCTTCAACGTTCCTGTTCGTTGCGGTTATCCCGTGGGGGTAGGTGGAATGGGCGATCTCGTGAGCAGTCCTGCCTATGCCACGGGAGTAGGATTGATCATCTATGGTACAAAGGAGATAGCCCAGGGGAGAACTCGGATGGGTTCAGGCCTTTTCGGTGGGTTATTTACAAGGTTAAAGCGTTGGGTTTTGGAATTTTTCTAAAATAGGAGGGCTAGGTATGTTTGAGTTTGCAGATACTTGCAATGTGCAAGGTGCGAAGATAAGGGTTATCGGTGTTGGTGGGTGTGGTAACAATGCGGTAAATACAATGATTTCCTATAATCTTACCGGTGTGGATTTTCTCTGCGCTAATACGGATATCCAGTGTCTCAGGGTATCGTCAGCGCCGATAAAGATTCAACTAGGTGCAGAGGTTACGAAGGGACTGGGAGCTGGTGCAGATCCGGAAATAGGTAAAAAGGCGGCTCTGGAGACGAAGGACCTCCTATTTAAATATCTCGAAGGGTCAGACATGGTCTTCATAACAGCGGGCCTCGGTGGTGGAACAGGTACAGGTGCAGCACCGGTGGTTGCAGAACTATGCAGGGAAATTGGTGCTCTAACAGTGGCTGTTGTTACAAAACCGTTTCAGTTTGAGGGGAAGATCAGAATTAAACAGGCTGAAGAGGGTATCGCTCGGCTCCGGGAAATAGTGGACACCCTTATTGTGGTACCTAATCAGCGACTTTTGAGCCTCGGTGGTCGAAACATCTCTGTCCTTGAGGCTTTTAAAAAGGCAGACGATGTGCTCTATCATGCTGTGAAAGGGATCTCAGATCTTATCAATGTAAACGGTTTAATTAACCTGGACTTCGCAGACGTGAAAACGGTAATGGCCAATATGGGTCTTGCCCTAATGGGTATTGGAACAGCATCCGGTGAGAATCGAGCTGTGGAGGCTGCCCAAAAGGCTATATCATCTCCTCTTCTAGAGGATAACAGTATTCAAGGTGCGAGGGGACTTTTACTGAATATCACGGGGAGTTCCAATCTAACACTCTATGAAGTTAACGAAGCTTCCTCTATGATTCAGGCGGAGGCCCATGAAGATGCAAATGTGATTTTCGGAATGGTGATTGATGACAATATGGGGGATGAGGTAAGGGTTACAGTGATTGCCACAGGATTTGAGGATCCTGGTGGAAAACGAAACGTATCCGCATCAGCGCTTCATAGGAGCGACATAAGAATTCCTACTTTTGTAAGGAAAATGGATCAAGAAACGATGAAGTCGCTTAAGACAGGTGTTCATGAAGACGAAGAGGATCTCGATCTTTCTGTGCCTGCCTTTATGAGACGGCAGGCAGACTGAAATTTATGTCCTGGGAGTTGAAAAGAAAATACCGTGATCGCCTCTTGCGGGAGAGAGGTTATGTGCGGAAGATATGGGGAGAGTGTCTAAGGATTTGTTTAGCCTATCCCAGTTCGTATCCAGTTGGCATGAGTAACCTTGGAGTTCATGCCGTTTACCGGCTGCTCAATGACTTCCCGACGGTACTGTGTGAACGTGTTTTTTTACCCGATGCCGAAGAAGAGGGATTCTATGGGAGATCTTTACCTCTTTTCAGCCTTGAATCACAGAGACCCCTGAGGGATTTCGATATTATCGCATTTTCCCTCTCTTTTGAAAACGACTATCCAGGAGTGTTAAAGATTCTGTCGCTGGGTTGTATAAATCCCCGTAGATCAGAAAGAGGTGAGGAAGAGCCTCTCATAATGGCTGGTGGAATTGCAGTGACCATGAATCCTGAACCACTGGCCGATTTTATCGATCTATTCCTCCTGGGGGAAGCGGAGGGTGTTTTGCCATCTTTTGTCAGATGTCTCCTTGATTTGTGGAAGGTAAAAAGGAACAAACAGGAGATTCTTGTGGAGCTCCAGCGATGTGTGGAGGGTGTGTATGTACCGGAACTATACCGGGTGGAGTATGGAGGGGATGGCAAAATCAAAAAGTTCTTCCCGGTTGATAAATCTTTACCTGAGCAGGTGAGAAGACCTTATGCTTCTGATTTTAATTTGTGCTCTGCGGCGCAGGCAATTGTAACTCCTGATACTGTTTTCTCAGACATGTATCTCATAGAGGTGAACAGAGGTTGTCGCCGGGGGTGTAGATTCTGCGCGGCGGGTTTTATGTATCGACCACCACGCTTCAGACGCTGGGGTAGTTTGGAGGGTGTAGTTTCTAATGGTCTTTCTGTGGTTAATAGGGTGGGGCTTGTCGGTACGGCTGTATCTGACCATCCAGACTTGGTTACAATGTGCCGTTTTATACTCAACAGTGGGGGAAGGATTGCCGTGAGCTCCCTTCGTGTAGATGCTCTGAAGGCGGAGATGGTGGAACTCCTCGCTGAAGGCGGTGTTGACACCCTTTCTCTTGCACCGGAGGCGGGTTCACAGCGATTGAGGGACCTGGTGAAGAAAGACATAACGGAAGAGCATGTACTGCAGATGGCCGATACACTTTTGGAGTATGGTATTCTGAACCTGCGTCTTTACTTTCTCCTGGGTTTACCATCAGAGAGAGAAGAGGATGTAGAGGATATTGTGAGAATTGTGAAGATTCTCGGTGGGAATTCAAAGAAAAAAGAAGGTAAAGAGTTGCGATTCCGCAAGATAACCGTCAGTGTAAATTACTTCGTACCAAAAGCTGGGACACCCATGCAGTGGTTCCCCCTGGATAATGTTAGAAAAACGGAAAAAAAGGTGCGTTACATCGAATCTGCTCTAACTGGAAGAAGAGAGTTTGATGTTCGTCCCATGCCGGTTCGGGAGGCTTATATCCAAGCTTTATTTTCAACGGGAGATCGGAGAGTGGGTGAGATTTTATGGGCAGTTCACAATGGGGAGAGTTGGGGAAAAGCGTTGCGTCGTGCATCCTTCGATGTTGATTTTTTCGTGTATCGCTTCAAAGATAAAGAGGAGTTCCTTCCCTGGTATTTCATTCATCATGGTGTGGAAAAGTCATACCTGCTTGAGGAAATGGAAAAAATTATGGTTTTGATCGGGTAATAGGGTTGCTATTAACCCTCGGATTACGATCCACTCTTTTTCGCTGAAAGATCTTGCCTACCCAATTTATTGACCTACGGTAATTTGTTCAAGCTCTTTCCACAATTATTAAGGGTTTTTCCGATTTGAAATTTTTCATTAGAAGTGTATTAGAAACAACGCTAAGAGATGATAATGCCATAGCAGCGGCTGCAATTGATGGATTCAAAAGCCAGCCAGTGAATGGATACAAGACACCAGCGGCGATTGGAATGGCTGTAATGTTGTAAAAAAAGGCCCAGAAAAGATTTTGGCTGATTTTTTTGAAGGTATATGAGCTCAATTCAAGTGCCGTTACCACATCCCGTAAATCATCCTTGAGCAGTATAATATCTCCTGTTTCAATTGCCACATCGGTTCCAGAACCTAAAGCTATACCTAAGTCAGCTTGAGCCAAGGCTGGTGCATCATTGATACCATCGCCAACCATTGCCACAACATGTCCCTTTTGCTGTAATTTTTTTATTTCGACTGATTTATCATGGGGTAGTATTTCAGCAATTACCTCATCTATGCCTGCCTGTTGTGCTATATTTTCGGCGACTATTTTGCTGTCCCCGGTAATCATTGCTATTTTTTTGCCCATTTTTTTGAGCATCTGTACTGTTTCTCTTGCGTGGTCTTTAAGAGTATCGGCAACCGCAATAATGCCGATAATGTCTCCGTTTTGAGCCAAAAAGATCGCTGTTTTTCCCTGGTTTTCCAAAGAGGTTATTGCATCTTGTGCAATGGGTATATTAGTTAAATTGTCTAACATCAATTTTTTTGATCCTAGAAAGATTTTTTTATCGTCTAATTCTGCTGAAATTCCGTAGCCTGGCATAACTTGAACTTTTTCTGCTTCCAATAAATTTATTTTCATTTGTTTTGCTTTGTTAACAATTGCTTGAGCCAGGGGATGTCCCGAATTTTTTTCTAGAGACGCAGCTAATTGTACAATGTAGTTTTTTTCAATATCATCGGTTTGGATAATATCAGTGACGCTGGGTTCGCCTCTTGTTAAGGTTCCTGTTTTGTCAAACACAACAGTGTCTACACTTCTTGCGATTTCTAGTGCTTTGCCACTCTTTATTAAGATGCCATTTTTTGCTGCGAGACCTACACCCATTATGACAGCGGTTGGTGTTGCTAAACCTAATGCGCAAGGACAGGCAATGATCAATACAGCTACGAAAACCTGCAGAGAAAAAGCGAAGGATTTGCCATACAGAATCCATCCGACAAAAGATAGAACGGCAATACCTATTACGAACGGGACGAAATAGAAAGAAACTTTGTCCACCAAATGCTGTATGGGTGGTTTCGTTCTCATTGCGTCTTCGACTGCTTTTATAGTCTGTGCAAGTACTGTATCTTTTCCAACCCCTGTTGCTCGGAATTTCAAAATACCGGTTTTGTTAATTGTTGCGCCAATTACTTTATTGCCTTTTTTCTTTTCTACAGGTATGCTTTCTCCGGTAATCGCTTTCTCATCAACAAAGGAATAACCATCGATAACAACACCATCAACGGGAATTTTTTCACCAGGTCTGACCAAGATGACATCACCCACTACTACTTTGGAGATGGGGATTTTTATCTCTTCATTGTCTTTTATTATGGTTGCTTCTTTGGATTGAAGATTTATTAATGCTTCAATTGATTCGCTTGTTTTGCTTTTTGTTATCCCTTCTAGATATCTTCCGAAGGATATAAAGACTAGAATTAGAGTAGCGCTCTCGTAGTAGATAGGAGCGTCTACTTTTGTTTTCGAAAGTTCCATTATTGAAATTATCAAACTATAGAAGTAAGAAGTGGCTGTTCCTATGAAGATGAGCGAGTCCATGTTTGGTAACAGGCGGATCAAATTCTTCAAGCCGCTAATCCAAATTTCCGCACAGGCGATAATAACAGCAGTCGTAAGTACAAGCTGAATTAGATCCCCATATAATTCCAGAAGTTCAGGAATGGGGACATTCAAATGCTCACCCATAGCAATATACATGATGGGTAGGCTGCAAATGAGGGTGAAAATAAAGCGTTTTTTAAGCTTCTTCGTTTCTTCGGCTTTTGCTTCTTCGAAAAATTTCTTTTCTTCTTCCTCAAATGTTTCAGTGTACACTCGATAACCAAGATCCTCTATTATTTCTCGTATTTTGGCAATACTGATTTCTGTAGGATCAAACTCCAAGTAGACTTTCTCAGATGCAAAGTTGACGTTTGCAGACTTCATTCCGTGCGTTTTTCTCAAAACGTTTTCGATATTGGCTGCACATGCGGCGCAACGCATGCCTGATATTTTTAAGACATCTTGTTTCATAGCTCGGCTGTCAATCATGGGTTAGTCTTTAAAGCGTATCGCATGTTTTTTCAATTCTTTTGTATAGACTTTCTTTAAATTGATTCCCCGGTCAATACGCTTCTCCTTTAGGGGTTGATTTTAGGCTTTTCATATTGGAATTGTCTGAAGTCTTAATTTTTTTACCTGGTGGGCAGGAAAAAATTGAATATATTTTTTTCTTTCTGGTAATACTTCTGCTATCGTTTTTACGTTTTCTTCTTTGATATCAGATGGAAGATGCTGCCTTTGGTATCTCATCATGTAATGCCTTTATATCTGTTTGATAACAATGTTCGTATCCACTTTGGGAAGCTTTTACGGAGTTTTTATTTTAACTTAATTTGGCGCCGAATTTTTATCTTGAATTTTTACTTTTGATGGTGTTTATACAGACATTCCAAAATGAAAATTGCAATTTTCCGTGAGCTGTAATTCGTTAGTTGGCCATTTTAAAAAGTGTTCCATTATACAAAAGAGGGGTTTATTTAAAATCTGAAGCATGAATGGCAAAGAACCTACTTTATCTGTAATCACGCCGTCTCTAAATCATGGGAAGTACCTTCGAGCGACAGTGGAATCTATATTAGCCCAATCTTATGACGATTGGGAACATATTGTTGTGGATGGTGGATCAACAGATGAGACGATTGAGATCCTGGAATCGTACAGCCATATTAAGTGGATTTCCGAAAGAGAAACGGACAAGAACACCATTCTTGAAGCGTACAGAAAGGCCTTCTCCATGTCAAGGGGAAGGTATATCATTCAGTGCTGTGTAACCGATGGTTTTCTTCACAAAGATTGGTTTAGGATGTGTGTGGATATTCTAGAGAGTGATCGGGATATTTCTTTGGTTTGGGGGCTTCCCCAGCGTATGTCATCCGATGGAGTTTTGGGGAAAATTCATTTTGTGGAGTTTTTGGACAGAAGCCCACCTCAAAAAAAGGAGTTTCTTCCCTTTTGGTTGGCTACAGGTTTTGGTTTTCCCGAAGGTAATTATTGTGTCAGACGCAGAGTGTTTGATATCTGTTTTCCAAAGCGGGGGGATGAGGATCTACTCAGTTTAAATCCTGCTTGGGGGTTTAACTACAGGTTTAATACGCTGGGATATCTCCCTTTTTTTCTTCCGATTATCGCAAATTACGGTAGGAAACATGAAAATCAGCGGGGCATCCGTCTTTATGATTTGGAGGATAAAGCCTCGCATTTTTACAGAAGACTTGTTGATAAATACAAAATTTTGCTGTTAAAAGGTAGTGTTACACATTATTTTAGAGATGGGGATTCTGAGATTATAGATGAGGTCCGTCGAAGAGACTTGGGTGAGATAATGGTTAAGGTGTATAAATACAAAGTAAAACAAAAGATAAGGAAAAGGTTTCAGGAGTTTTTGGAGAAACTATAAAGGCGAAGGGAGTTGTGACATATGTCGATGAAAGTTCTTGTAACCGGCGGTGCGGGTTATGTTGGATCTATTTTATGTGAGCATTTGTTGAGAGAAGGTTTTAAGGTCACGGTACTGGATAATCTTATGTACAGGCAGACCTCTCTGTTCCATCTCTGTGCAAACAGAAATTTCGAATTTGTTCATGGTGATGTTAGAGATGAAACACTAATGAGAAAGTTAGTTGGTCAGGTTGACGTATTGATTCCTCTTGCCGCTATTGTGGGAGCACCTGCATGTGATCGAGATCCGTGGCTGGCAAAGTCGGTGAATTATGAGTCCATATGTATGTTGAATAGAATTCGCAGTAATAGTCAGCTGGTCATATTTCCTACGACAAACAGTGGTTACGGAACAAAATCGGGTGACATCTACTGCACTGAGGAGACTCCTTTAGAGCCGATTACTCTGTACGGGCAGACTAAGGTTGAAGCCGAAAAAGTACTACTAGATAGTGAAAATACTATAACTTTGCGGCTTGCAACGGTTTTTGGAATGTCTCCAAGGTTGAGAATAGATCTTCTTGTAAATCACTTTGTTTATGCTGCAGTTACAGAGGGTTACATCGTGATTTTTGAGAAAGATTTCAAAAGAAATTATGTCCATGTTCGGGATGTTGCCGATTGCTTCATTCACTGTATAAAGAATGCTGAGAAAATGGTTGGTAAGCCTTACAATGTAGGATTGGATGAAGCAAATCTCTCCAAGGAAGAATTGGCTTTAAGAGTTAAGAAACATATACCCAATTTTTATATTCACTTTTCAGATGTGGGAAGTGATCCAGATAAAAGAAACTACATTGTATCAAACCAAAGGTTGAGGGATGCCGGTTTTGAAGCGAAGATTACGATAGATGATGGCATTAGGGAGCTCATCGTTGGTTATAAAATGCTGGTCAGAGGAAAGTTCAGGAATGTGTAACAATTTACCCTTATTGTAGGAGGGAATTGCGTTTTGGAGAATAAAAAACGTTTTTTAGAAGATGATGTTCAAGCTTTCATTCTTGCAGGCGGGATGGGAACTCGTTTGAAGTCGGTGATTTCTGATCGGCAGAAAGTCATTTCCGAAGTAAAAGGCCGACCTTTTATTACATACATTTTCGATCTTCTACTCAGAAATGGAATTGAAGAAGTGGTAATATTGGTAGGCTGGAAGGGAGAAGAGGTCAAATCTCTGATAGGGGACAAGTACGGTGATCTTAAAATATCGTATTCAATAGAGGAAAGACCTCTTGGGACAGCTGGAGCTCTTAAGAATGCTGAATCCTTTATCAAAACGGAAGAAATACTTGTGCTGAACGGAGATTCCTACTGTCATTTTGATTTTCGTGAATTATTGATTTTTCACAGGATGAAGAATTCTCAAGTTACTGTAGTTTCAATAGAGGTAGAAGATACTTCTCGGTATGGAACTTTATATTTAGATGAAACCTCGCGTATTGTTAAATTTGCGGAAAAGGAGGGTGAATCAAGGAGGGGGTTAATTAACGCGGGGGTGTACCTTATGTCGCGGAGTGTTGTTGAGTCCATTCCTTTCAATCAAAACTGCTCTCTGGAGAAGGATGTGTTTCCTTATTTAACTGGAATATGTGGGTACATAGTTCAAGGACCTTTCATAGATATAGGAACACCTGAGGATTACAAGAGGGCTTCAGAGTTTTTTGATTCTTTTGCTAAAATCTCATATGGGTGATTTTGCCAGTGCATAAAGAAAACCAGGTGCTGTAAAACTGAAATGGTGATTGTTAGAACCCCTTTTAGAATATCTTTCTTTGGCGGCGGGACGGATTATCCAGCGTGGTATGAGAGAAACGGTGGGGCTGTTTTAGCTGCCGCAATCAACAAATACTGTTATTTAACGTGTCGATACCTTCCCCCATTTTTTGAACATCGTATTCGTGTTGTGTATTCTAAAATAGAGAACTGTTCGGTCATAGATGAGATTCAACACCCTGCTGTAAGGGAAATCCTCCGGTATATGGATATACAGAGGGGGATTGAGATTCATCATGATGGCGACCTCCCGGCGAGGAGTGGTATCGGATCCAGCTCCTCATTTACAGTGGGATTGTTACACGCTCTTTATGCCTTAAAGGGAAGAATGGTAGATAAGGAAACATTGGCCAGGGAGAGTATTCACATAGAACAGAATATCCTGAAAGAAACTGTGGGTTCTCAAGATCAGATTATGGCCGCATATGGTGGGTTTAATCACATAACTTTTAAGGCTAACGAGTTCAATGTAACACCAATTACCATTTCGAAAGACAGAATATCGCACCTGCAGCTTCACCTTATGTTGTTCTACACAGGTATTAAAAGGACGGCCGCAAAAATTGCGGAAACGTACGTTAATAAGCTCGGTAGTGTGGAGAATCACTTGATACGCATGTCTGAGTTTGTGGAGGAGGGTTTGCGTATCCTTAATAGTTCTAGCGATATAAAGGATTTCGGAAGACTTCTTCACGAGGCGTGGATGGTAAAAAAAGATTTGAGTGATAGAGTCACCAATCACTATGTGGATGAATTGTACGAAACGGCTCTCTCCGCTGGTGCCATTGGAGGAAAGTTACTTGGCGCTGGTGGGGGAGGATTTATGCTTCTTTTTGTTCCACCTGAGCAGCGGCCAGTTGTTCGGGAGCGCCTTAAGAAGCTTGTTTACGTTCCTTTTTCCTTTGATTATAGGGGCAGTCAGGTGATCTTTAATGATCCGCAGGAAGACTACACGGAACTCGACCTAGAAAGACGTAGCAAAAAGGTGGAGGTTTTTGAAGAACGCGAGTTCATTGAGAATGGGGAAAAGATATGATCGCGTATTCAAGAAAGTTTCTTCGAAGGCTATTTTATGAGATGCTTCGCATTCGCCTTGTGCAACTTAAAATTGAATCACTTTACCACCTGGACGAAATGAAGACACCGGTCCATCTCTGTATAGGTCAGGAAGCAGTAGCAGTTGGTGTATGTGCAGCCCTAAGGAGAGATGACTATATTTCGAGCAATCATCGAGGGCATGGTCATTATCTGGCGAAAGGTGGAGACTTGAAAGCCCTCATTGCCGAGCTTTACTGCAGAGAGACAGGGTGCTCAAAGGGGCGTGGGGGGTCAATGCATCTCGTTGACACATCTTGTGGTCATATGGGTAGCTCTTCAATTGTCGGTGGAGGGATACCTATCGGTACTGGTTTGGCTTTGGCTTCTGTTATGAAAGGTGAGGACAAGGTAAGTGTTGTCTTCTTTGGTGATGGTGCAGCTGATGAGGGGGTTTTATATGAGAGCGTGAATTTTGCAGTGTTGAAACGGCTACCAGTTATCTATATATATGAGAACAACGAGTATTCTGTATGTTCTCATGTTTCTCAACGTCAGTGGGGTGATGTGGTTTTTCATCGCACACCCGCTAACAAAATGATGACCTGCATCATTGATGGGAATGATGTTTTAGCTGTTTATGAAGCAACCTTCAAGGCGGTGAGGAGGGGACGGAAAGGATTGGGGCCATCGTTAATCGAGTGTAGAACTTACCGTTTACGTGGTCATGCCGGTGCTGGTTCAGATGAGAAGCTGGGTTACAGAACTGCGGGAGAAATTAGAAAATGGGAAAAGAGATGTCCGATAAAGAGATTTAAAGCAAAACTCCTAAAAGAAAAGATTATTTCCCGAGCTGATATTGAGATTATGGAGAAAAAAATCAGTGAGGAAATTGAAGAAGCGTTTAGCTTTGCTCGAGAGAGTCCGTTACCACGGGAAGAGGATCTAGAATTGTATCTCTTCAAGGAGTGATAGGTTATGCCATGGACCCGCATTGCTGCAGAGCGTAATGAGCCATTTAGCGACACTATGAGAGGTGAGCGACGTATTTCCTATGTGGAAGCTATTCGTGAAGCACTGGATCAAGCTCTTACCATAGATCCGCGTGTTTTTGTTATGGGACAGGGAGTTGATGATCCTGCAGGCATGTTTGGTACAACATTGAATCTACATAAAAAGCACGGAAAGAATCGCGTTTTCGATACACCACTCGCTGAAAATGCACTCACTGGTATTGCCATAGGAGCGGCTATTGGGGGTATGCGTCCTGTCTATTTCCATAACAGGCCAGATTTTCTTTTCCTTGCTATGGATCAATTGGTGAATCACGCGTCGAAGTGGTATTACATGTTTGGAGGTCGAGTCTGTGTACCGTTAGTTGTATGGTCATGTATTGGAAGAGGATGGGGATCGGGAGCTCAACATTCCCAAGCAATTCAGGGTCTGTTTATGCATATTCCGGGCATAAAGCTAATAATGCCAAGTACCTGTTACGATGCAAAAGGGTTGATGCTTGCTGCGATAGCTGATGATAATCCTGTTTTGATTATTGAGCATAGGTACAATTTTCGACACATCGGTGTAGTTCCAGAGGAACCCTATCTTGTTCCCATAGGGCGAGGTGTCGTTCGGCGGAAAGGAAATGATGTAACAGTGGTTGCTGTTTCATACATGGTGACAGAGGCTTATTATGCAGCTCAGAAGCTTGCGGAGGAGGGAGTGGAGATTGAAATTATCGACCCTCGTACCCTTCGTCCTCTAGATGAGGAACTTATAATTTCCTCGGTGGCGAAAACACGTAGGGTTGTAATTGCTGATACAGGATGGAAAACAGGGGGGGTAACAGCTGAAATTGCGGCATTAATTGCAGAAAAGGCCTTCCTTTTTTTAAAAGCACCGGTGCGTAGGGTTGCTTGTCCTGATGTGCCAACTCCTGCGGGTTATACACTGGAGAAGGCATTTTATAGAGGAGCAGAAGATATTGTTGCTGCAGTAAAGGAAGTTATGAGCTATAGTTAGTAACAGTTACATTTTGTTTCTTTGAGAGAGGGATTTTTATGGTTAAGGAGATGTTGAAAGTACCTTTTGGAACCATATCAATTACTGATTCGGCAAAGGATTTGATCCAGGAAATCATTGCTGCAAGAAGGATATCCAGTGGAAGATACGTGCGCTTGTTTGAAGATAAGTTTGCAGAACTTTTAGGAGTTAAAAGTTCCGTTGCTGTGAGCAGCGGTACCGATGCTGATATCCTGGCCTTGGCGGTGTTTCATGATTTTGGTGCAGAGAGGGGCGATGAAGTTATAGTGCCAGCTTTATCTTTTGTTGCTACTGGAAATGCTGTAGTTCACGCGGGGTACAAACCTGTTTTTGTAGATGTAAGCAGGGATACACTCAATATCGATCCTTTACAGATAGAAGATGCGATTACGGAGAGGACAAAGATAATTATGCCTGTGCACTTGATGGGTAAACCTGCAGACATGGATGAGATAAATCGTATTGCAGGAAAGTATGGACTTTTCGTCGTGGAGGATGCAGCAGAAGCGCACGGGGCATTTTACAAAGGGAAGCCTGTTGGAACGCTAGGAGATATGGGAGCTTTTAGTCTTTACATTGCACACATAATAACCACGGGTGAAGGAGGTATTGTAACGACCGATAATGAGGAATACGCAGAGATATTACGGTCACTTAGATCGCACGGAAGATCGTGTAAATGTAAGGAATGTGCTATAAACGTCACTTCTTCTTTCTGTAAGAAGCGGTTTCAAGGTGAAGACGGCGAAGATCGCCGGTTTTTCTTTGAAAGGATTGGATATTCATGCAAAATGAACGAGCTTGAAGCTGCAATTGGAATTGGTTCGTTGGCTATGTATCACGAGATAGTAAACAGGAGAAGAGAAAACCTTTTGTATTTCATCTCGAAGTTTGATCAGTTTAATCCTTACTTATCAACCATCAGGGAGGATCCGTGGGAGAGTATTGGACCTCACGCGATTCCCATTGTTGTGCAGGAAGATGCCTCTTTCACGAGAGCACAATTGGCCCGTTATCTCGAGGAAAGAGGAATTGAAACTAGGACCCTATTTGCTTCTATGCCCACTCAGTGTCCTGGTTTTGCGTATCTTGGCTACTCACTGGGGCAATTTCCCAATGCGGAATATATAGGTAGGAATGGAATTCACATAGGAGTTCACCAGGATCTGACTATAGAACATATGGATTATGTAATAGAGGTGATTAGAGAGTTTTTAGAAAAGTACCAGGATTAGGGTTTTCTATGAGAAGGCACGATATTGACGTAGTTCTTGTAAATCCTGGCAATCGCTCAGAGGCCTATCAAGAATTGGGAGATACTTTGGCCGCCATTGAACCCCCTGTCTGGGCGGGGTTGATAGCCTCTTTTATAAGAGCCAAAGGTTTTTCTGTGGCAATTGTGGATGCGAATGCGGAAGGTTTGACGCCATTGGAGATCTCCCGAGCTATATATGACGCAAATCCTTTGCTGGTTGTTGTGGTTGTTTATGGTCACCATCCATCAGCCTCAACACAGAATATGCCTAGTGTAAGGAGGATATGCAGGGCGATAAGGGAAACTGATCCTACAATAAGGATAGCGCTTCTAGGTGGTCACGTAGCTGCTCTGCCGGAAAGGACATTGGAGGAAGAAGAAACTGATTATGTATGTGATGGTGAAGGTCTATATACCATCTTGGATCTTTTGACCTTATTTCATGAAGACGGTCATAATGTGGAAAAGGTCCGGGGGCTGTGGTACCGGAAGGATGGGAAGATTTGTAGAACGGAAGCGGCTCCCCTTGTTATGGACCTAGATGGGGAAATGCCAGGGGTTGCCTGGGATCTTTTACCTATGAAAAGATACAGGGCGCATAACTGGCATTGCTTTGGAAATATTTCTCGGCAGCCTTACGGCTCGTTGTATACCACCCTGGGATGTCCCTTCAACTGTCATTTCTGTTGTATTCAGGCACCTTTCAGAAGTGGGGAGCGTGTCTTGGGCATGAAGAAAAATAGCTATCGACTCTGGAGACCTGAGTCGGTGGTTTCTCAAATTGAGACATTGGTGAGTCTTTACAATGTGCGCAATATAAAATTTGCTGATGAGCTATTCGTACTGAACAGGAGGCATGTTGAAGGCATATGTGATTTGCTCATAGAGAGAGGTTTCGATTTGAACATATGGGCCTATGCTCGTGTCGATACACTGAACAAAGCTATTTTGGAGAAGTTGAGGATGGCAGGAGTGAGATGGCTGGCTTTGGGTATTGAATCGGCGAGCGAGAGGGTACGCAATGATTCTCAAAAAGGGGTTGATAATTCTAAAATTTATAAAGCGGTAAACGAAATTAGGGGGCAGGATATAAACATCATCGGTAACTACATATTCGGACTCCCGGAAGATGATCTAGAGACGATGAATGAGACACTGGATATGGCTTTGTCTTTGAACTGCGAATTTGCCAACTTCTACTGTGCTATGGCTTATCCAGGATCTAAACTGTACGAACGAGCCCTTAAGAATGGCTGGCCTTTGCCTGATTCCTGGGGTGGATATGCTCAACATTCCTATGACACCGTACCTTTACCGACCAAATACTTACCACCTCGGGAGGTACTCCGTTTCAGGGATGAAGCGTTCCACCGTTACTTTACGGACAGTGGTTACCTTGCGATGATAGAAAGGAAATTTGGCATCAGCACTGTCAGAGAAATAGAAGAGATGACTAAAAGACGTTTGAAGAGGCGATTGTTGGAGTGATTTCAGGTCACTTAGTGATAAGGTCTTAGTGAGTTTATACATGAAACTTTTCTCTGTTGCTTGACTCCCACTGAAAACTCCTTCAATTTCGACGAAAATTTCTTTTCTCCGACCAAAGCAATACTTTTACTTCTTGATAAATGCTTGGAGTGGACACTTTTTAAAATCTGCTTGACTTTAGAAAAAAATTGGACGATACGGAACGAACATTCATTCCAAATGTGTCTCTATGGTTCAGGGGAGTAAGAGAGAGAGAATTATGCGTGCAGCGCTGGAGGTTATAGCGGAACGTGGTTTTCATGCCTCTCCTATGTCACTTATTGCGGAAAAAGCCGGTGTTGGTGCGGGTACCATATATAGGTACTTCGAGAGTAAGGATGTTCTCATCAATAAGTTACACGATGATCTCAAGGAATACATACTTAAAATTCTAATGGATAAGTACCCTTCGGGACGTACCCTGAGGGAAAGGTACATTCATCTGTGTTTTACTTTGCTTAAACATTTCATGTCACATCCCTTACACTTTCGGTTTCTGGAACAGTACTACAATTCGCCCTATGGCGTTTCCCAGCGGAGGGATAAGATCCTACGCAGGTCAAATAACAATTCTGATATTTTTTTAAAGCTGTTCGATGAAGGGGTTTCTGAGGGGATTTTAAAGGACCTGCCTGTCGCCGTTTTTGTGGCTTTATCCTTCGGTCCATTGATTGTTTTGGCGAGAGATTATATCTGTGGTTTATTGGAACTTGATGATGAACTTGTTATGAAAAGCATCGAGGCATGTTGGGATGGAATTAGGAAGTTAAACCAAAGTGAGGCGGAGTGATGTGTAGTAGGGTGAAGGTATTAAGAGATACACTTGGCGGGACAATTACGTTTATTTTTTTACTTCTGTTTCCCCTACTGTATGCTGGTTGTGGGAGACAGCAGGCTGCTCAAGTCTCAGGAGCCCCCCCTGAAGTGGGTGTGATTTACGTTAGAGCATCCACCGTACCCATAGTTACGGAATTAACTGGTCGCGTAGTTCCTTCTCAGATATCTGAGGTAAGGCCACAGGTAAACGGGATTATACTGAAGAGGCTTTTTCAAGAAGGTTCTGATGTAAAGGAAGGTCAAGTTCTTTACCAAATAGACCCTGCTCCCTACCAGGCAGCCCTGGATAATGCTCAGGCCGCGCTGGAAAGAGCAGAGGCGAATCTGCCAGCGATAAGAGCAAAGGCGGAGAGAGTGAGAGAGTTGCTCGCCACAAGGGCGGTGAGCCAGCAGGATTACGACGATGTAACAGCTGCTCTAAGGCAAGCGGAGGCTGATGTGCAGTATTGGAGAGCTGTAGTGAAAACGGCTCGTATAAATCTAGGATATACTAAGATAACTGCGCCGATATCTGGCCGGATAGGAAAGTCGAATGTTACAGAAGGGGCGTTGGTTACGGCGCATCAACCGGTACCTTTGACAACTATCCAGAAATTAGACCCCGTTTATGTTGATGTACTACAGTCCACAGCGGATATGATGCGCCTGAAAAAAATGGTTCAGAGTACTTCCCGGAGCGGAAACAAAGATAATGTTCGTCTAGTTCTGGAAGATGGTACACCGTATCAATGGACGGGCAGGCTTCAGTTCCGTGATGTAACTGTTGAGCCATCTACGGGTTCAGTAATCCTCAGGATTGTTTTCCCCAACCCTCAAGGCATACTTCTCCCCGGAATGTTTGTGAGGGCCCTTGTTGAAGAAGGGGTTAACAAAAACTCTTTACTCATACCCCAACAGGCGGTTCAGCGGAACTATCGTGGTGACCCCTATGTGTTTGTGGTTGACCCGGAAGGCAGAGCGCAGGTGCGTCTAATTGTTTTGGAAAGGGCCATAGGGGATAAGTGGCTGGTATCTTCAGGACTTAAAGCTGGTGATCAAGTTATTGTGGAAGGTATAATCAGGGTAAGACCAGGTGTTCCCGTGAAACCTGTACCTTGGAGCGCGGCTCCTTCACCATCACCTGTATCTGCAAAGTAGTAGGTGGAATCATGATTTCCCGATTTTTTCTCGACCGTCCCGTTTTTGCCTGGGTTATTGCTATAGCCGTTATGGCGTGGGGTTTGCTCGCCATTTACTTTCTACCTGTTTCACAGTATCCTGCCCTTGCCCCACCTACTATTAGGGTATCAGCCTTTTATCCTGGTGCATCGGCAGAAACGGTGGAGAACAGTGTCACCCAGATCATAGAACAGAAGATGACTGGTCTTGATCGGATGATTTATATGTCCGCAATAAGTGATTCTGCTGGATCGTCTACAATTGAACTTACGTTTGCACCTGGCACAGACCCCGATATAGCCTGGTCAAAGGTTCAGAACAAGCTGCAACTTGCCCTTGCGAGCTTGCCGGAGGTGGTACAGCGAACAGGTGTAACGGTGGCGAAGTCCACGAGGAACTACCTTTTAATTGTTGGGCTTATTTCCGAGGACGGTAGCATGAGTGGCTACGACCTTAGGGACTACGCGCAATCGAAACTTGAGCAGGTTCTGGCAAGGATTCCTGGTGTTGGTGAGGTAGAGCTCTTTGGTTTCCAGTATGCCATGCGTATATGGCTGAATCCGGATAAACTCACGGAATACCAACTCACAGTGGAAGATGTTATCCAAGCGTTGAAAGCTTATAACGTGGAAGTATCTGCAGGGCAGCTTGGGGGAGCACCAGCTGTGAAGGGTCAACGACTCAATGCGTCTATCGTGATACAAAATCTCCTGAAAACTCCCGATGAGTTTGCCGCTGTTCCGCTGAAGATAAGACCGGATGGTTCAGTTATTCGCATAAAAGATGTGGGAAGAGTAGAACTGGGAACCGATTATTACGACATAGAGGGGAACTACAACGGAAAACCCAACGCTGGTCTGGCCATCAGGCCCGAACCTGGGGCAAATGCCCTTGTTACGGCTGATCGCATTAAGAAAACAATGGAAGAGATGAGCCGTTACTTCCCACCGGGAATGAAAGTGGTGTATCCGTATGACACTACTCCTTTTATAAGGGTTGCCATTGCCGAGGCGTATAAGACACTGATCGAAGCTATAATACTTGTCTTCCTCGTTATGTGGCTTTTTCTTGGTGACCTGAGAGCTACCCTTGTCCCCACTATTGCCGTACCTGTTGTCATTTTGGGCACATTTGGGGTTCTGTGGGTTTTCGGCTTTTCTATAAATATGCTCACCATGTTTGCTATGGTTCTTGCTATTGGATTGCTGGTTGATGACGCCATCGTCGTAGTGGAAAACGTGGAACGTATCATGACTGAGGAAGGCCTTCCACCGCGGGAGGCAACGGCCCGTTCTATGGACCAGATTACCCCAGCCCTTGTGGGGATTGGTCTCGTGTTATCAGCGGTCTTTGGTCCGATGGCGTTTTTCCCCGGATCTGCGGGTATTCTATACCGTCAGTTTTCAGTTACGATTGCGTCAGCAATGTTGCTTTCCGTTCTTGTAGCTTTGATCCTTTCTCCTGTTCTTTGCGCTTCTCTGCTTAGGCCCGTGGAAAAGGGTCATGAACCGGCGGAGCACGCAATACCGTTCTTGAGACCCTTTTTTCTTTGGTTTGATCGGGTATTTTTCAAAACACGGGATAAATATGTGCGATACGTAAGGCATACCCTGACAAGAAAAGGACGATACCTGATTATTTATCTCGTAATAGTTGTGGCATTAGGTGTGCTTTTTGTCCGTATGCCTACAAGTTACATACCTGATGAGGATCAGGGTATTTTATTGTGTCAGGTAGTTTTACCCTCCGGTGCCACCATGGAGCGGACCCAGATGGTAGTAAGTAGTGTACAAAATTACTTCCTAGAACAAGAAAAAGAGGCGGTGGCTTCCACTATGGGTGTTGTGGGTATTGGGTTTGCCGGGAGAGCACAGAATCAGGGGATGGTTTTCGTAAAGATGAGGGATTGGCATCTTCGGGATAGAAAAGACTTGAGGGTTAAGGCCGTTGCAGCACGGGCAATGGTTTATTTTTCGAAGATCAGAGAAGCTTTAGTTTTTGCCTTTCCACCACCACCAGTAATAGAACTGGGAAGGGCAAGAGGTGTGGATTTCCAGCTAGTGGATAGAGGGGGGATCGGTCATATTGCTCTTATGGAGGCCAGGAATAAGCTCTTAGCTACGGCATCAAAGGATCCCCGTCTTGTGAACGTCCGCCATAACGGTATGGATGATGTCGCTGAGTTCCGTGTTGATATAGACTGGGAAAAGGCTGGCGCTATGGGTATACCTATTACCAGTATTCACAATGCCATATCTGCGATGTTTGGTGGTGCTTACGTTAATAACTTTATTCAGGGTGGACGAGTTAAAAAAGTGTATGTGCAAGCTGATGCACCTTTCAGGATGTTGCCAGCGGATCTGAAGAAAATATACGTGCGGAATCGCGAAGGGAATATGGTGCCTTTTGATTCCATTGCCTCTACTCGATGGACGATAGGTTCACCACGGTTGGAGCGTTTCAATGGTTTTCCATCCATAAATATACTGGCAGAACCAGCTCCTGGGAGGAGTACGGGAGAGGTTATGAGGATCCTGGAAGATATAACCAACAAACTAGGGCCAGGGGTAGGTTATGATTTCCAGGGTGCGTCATATCAGGAGCGTCAGGCAAGGAAACAGGCAGGTCCTATCTATTTGTTCTCTATATTTGTCATATTCCTCTGTCTGGCTGCTCTTTACGAGAGTTGGGTCATTCCCATATCCATTCTTTTGATACTTCCCCTTGGGGTTATAGGGGGTGTTGTGGCATCTACGCTCAGAGGATTGCCTAAAGATGTGTATTTCCAGATTGGTTTACTTACCACACTTGGTCTTGCCACAAAGAACGCTATTCTAATTGTTCAGTTTGCCAAACAGGCTCTTGAGAGCGGGATGGATCTCACCCAGGCCACTCTGGAAGGTTCGCGCATACGTTTTCGCCCTATAGTGATGACTTCTCTTGCTTTTGGTTTCGGGGTATTACCTCTTGCTGTAGCTACAGGTGCGGGTGCAGGGGCCATGAATGCCATTGGTACTTGTGTATTAGGTGGCATGGTGACGGGGACGGCTCTTGTTGTTATCTTCAATCCCCTTTTCTACGTTATGATAGAGGGAAGTTTGGGTAAGACGGCACGCAAAGATAAGGGGAAATTAAAAGTGCTCAGTACTATGGCAGATTGGTTGAGAGAAAATGTGAAAAGGCTGAGATCAAATAGAAAAAAACAAGAGCAACAAGGCAACTTCCCTACGGTGGTGATATGAGAAGGATAGTTCTGTTTTTCGTATTTGTGTTTATAATTTATGGGTGCACGTTTGCCCCTGAATTCCAACGCCCTGCAACGCCTGTTCCTGATAGCTGGCCGAAGGGGGAAGCTTATAGTATTCCTGTTGAGGGTGCAAAGATTCCCACAGAAATCAAATGGCAGGATTTTTTTGCTGATGGGAAGCTGTGCGCTGTTATATCTGAGGCCCTTAAGAATAATCGTGATTTAAAGCTTGCCGTTTTGAATGTCGAAAGGGTTAGGGCGCTTTATGGAATCCAGCGTGCTGAATTATTGCCAAGTATAAATGCTGCCGGGACCATGGCTAAGGAAAGAGTTCCTGCAGATCTTTCAAGCACTAGAAGGGTAACTACACAGGAGAAGTACAGTGTTAATCTTGGTATAAGTGCGTGGGAGATCGATTTTTCAGGTAGGTTGAGAAGTTTGAAGGATCGTATGCTGGAGGAGTACCTGGCGACAGAACAGGCGAGTCGGGGTGTGCGTGCGATGCTGATTGCATCTGTTGCTAATGCGTACTTTTCACTTGCGGCCGACAGGGAAAATTTGAGAATTGCCACTTCGACACTCAAGACCCAACAGGAGATGTTCGAGCTTATGAAAAAACGTTATGAGGTCGGACTTATCTCCGAAATTGATCTCAAGCGAGCACAGTCGCAACTTGAAGCGGCAAGGGGTGATGTAGCTCGATTTACCCAGTTGGTAGCGCAGAGCGAGAATGCCCTTTTTCAACTTGTAGGTTCAACTCTTCCACCTGAACTTCTCCCCGATGGTCTGGATCATGTGAAGCCGCCCCAAGATGTGACTCCGGGTATACCTTCAGAGGTTCTTTTGAAACGGCCTGATATTTTGGAGGCTGAGCACAGATTGAAGGCAGCGAATGCAAATATAGGTGCAGCCCGTGCTGCTTTTTTCCCCCGCATCGCTCTAACCGCAAGTGTGGGGACAGCGAGTGCAGAGCTTTCCAATCTTTTCAAATCAGGCCAGGGTACTTGGAATTTTATGCCGCAGATTGTGATGCCGATCTTTGATGCCCGCACGTGGGCTGCGTATGATGCAGCTAAGGCAGAGAGGGAAATGGCGCTCACTAAGTATGAGAAGGTGATTCAAGAAGCCTTTAGAGAGGTTGCCGATGCTTTAGCAATAAGAGGTACCGTAACAAAACAACTGGAGGCACAGCAATCTCTGGTTGAGGCACTTAATCAAACTTACATTCTTGCGACTACCCGTTATATGAGGGGTCTTGACAGTTATCTAAGTGTGCTCGATGCACAGCGTTCCCTTAACGATGCAAAAAAGGGTTTAGTCAATCTCCGCCTCGTGAGCTACACAAACTTGGTTACGCTTTACAAAGTCCTCGGTGGGGGAAGTTAGTTTTTAGTGATGACTTTCAATTTTTCGTTGATGATCTCCTTTGCTTCTCCGATAATACGATCCACCAGTTCTTTCACGGTGGGTATATCCTTTATTAGACCTATGCACTGACCTATTGAAACGATGCCTTCATCGATGGTTCCCACTTCGAACATTTTTTGACCTTTACTGCCAGCGATGAGATGGTGCAGTTCATCAATGGTTGCACCACTTTTTTCCATTTCCATCACCTTCAGACTGTATGGTGTTTTCGCCACTCTGAGGGAATTTCGGAACGCACGGAGGAGTATCATTGTGTCTCTTTCGGAGAATTTGATTAACCATTCCTTCACATTTCGATGAACGGGTGATTCTTCCGTAAGGAGAAAACGGGTGCCCATATTGATACCGGAGGCGCCAAGGGCAAGAGCCGCTACTAGGCCGCGCCCGTCGGCGAAGCCACCGGAGGCGATAATGGGAATGTTCAACGCATTGGCGGCCGCGGGTATCAGTACCAGTCCTCCTACGTCATCTTCACCTGGGTGGCCGGCGCATTCGAAGCTGTCTATACTGACGAAGTCACAGCCGAGTGATTGAGCCTTAAGGGCGTGCCTAACACTTGTGCACTTGTGAATGACGGTAATTCCATTTGCTTTGAGGCGCTCTATTACCCGCTCGGGATTATTTCCCGCTGTTTCCACAATTTTTATGCCCTCACTTATGATCACGTCTAAAATCTCATCGTAGTTTACATCGCGGAATGTGGGAAGCAGAGTAACGTTCACTGCAAAAGGTCTGTCTGTCATGTTTCGCGTTTTTTCAATTTCTTTTGCCAGTTCCTTCCCGCTGGCAAAAGTTAAAGCGGTTAGAGTTCCGAGAGCTCCCGCATTGGAAACTGCACTTACCAGCTCGGCACGTGATACCCAGAGCATACCTCCTTGCATGATGGGATGTTCGATGTTCAGTATCTCAGTCATCTTCGTTTTGAGCATAAGTTTCTCCTTTCTTTTGGATTTTCAGGATCTAAATGTGAGTCGTGTTCCTGCCATGTTGAGAATGAAACTGTCATGCATTGATTTTTCAATTTCCAAAATGGCCCGCCGTCCTGTACAGTGACAGGGGATTACATAGTCAGGTTGTAGTTCTTTGAGTTTCTCGACCGTTTTTCCGATGATCCCTTCAAAGAGTGAACCTGAGAGGTGGAAGCCTCCCATTACTGCGTGAATTTTGTTCACACCCGTTAATTCTACAGCATATAGCAAGGTGTTGACAATACCAGCATGGGCACATCCAGAAACTACAACGAGTCCTTTACCCTCAAGATGCATCACGATGGAAGTATCATCTTCTATGGGGTCCCATTTTTCCGATCCCTCGTCCTCGTAGTATGCTATCGGAAATCCCCTTTCGAAGTCTGTCCGTCTAGGAATTTCGCCTAGAAAGAGTACTGTATCGTCCAGAAGAAAAAAGGGTGATTTTGATTCAATCAGTTTCAACCCTGCTTTCTCAATCTCTGTTCTATCCAGAGGAGAGAAATAAACTTTACGACCTGGCATTTTCAAATATCGAGGTGTGCGAAACACGGCGGGGTGAACAACGAAAGGTATGTTTTTCTTATTTATCAATGCTGTTAGAGTTGAAAACCCTCCTGTGTGGTCATTATGACCGTGGGATAGGACTACAGCCTCTACCTTGTCCATCTCGATGCCCAGAACTCTAGCGTTGTACGCAGCACCAATTTCCGAAAAGCCAAAGTCAAGTAGTAATGACCTTGATTGGTCTCCGTATACCGTTTTTACGTATACTGAGAAGCCGTGCTCGGCGATAACGGACATCCTTAAATTGTCTTCCGAAAAGGGTGCTGCTCTTGTCACTATAGCGGTGTTATCCATAGCTGTTATTTCAATGTAATTGTCTTGAAGCGTCGTAATTTCAATACTGTTTACGGGTTTTAATTTTTTATCCATTTTCCACTCCATAGATTTATTCTGGCTTGTCTTCCGGCAGTTGTTCACCAATGGCGAGACGGCATATGTCGCTTATCATGTAGTTTTTCATACCGGCCTCACGAGCTTTTTTGCTGAGTGTCCTGAAGCACATAGGACATAAGTAGACCATGGCCTCCGCCCCATTTTTTTTAGCGTCTTCTATATTCTTGTCTCTGAAAGGTTCGAAGTTTTTACCTCTGGGAAACAGTTTCAAATTGGGACCCGCAATCTCAACACCACAGCACAAGGCATTTACGGCATCGTAAGTTCTTTTAACCCTTTCCACACCTATGAGGGAAAATATCTCGTCAAGAAAACGGTCCTTTTCAGGGGCATAACGGGAAGCGCAAGGTCGCTGGTAGGCTATTTTCATGTCTAATTTCCTGATCTTGTCGGAATGCTTTCTCAGATATTCGGCGAGGTACTCAATTATAGATACTGGACGGAAAGGCACTTTAATACCGTACTCTGGGGCTATTCCTGCAAGCAGGGCATAACAGTCTTCATGCACAAAGACGATTTCCTTTGCTCCTGTTTTTGCTAGGTTATCCACAAGACCCTGGAGGCGTTCTCTCATGATGGACTCGTCCCCCATATGGACAAATAGAACGTTGCAGAAGTAATGCCGTCCCTTAAGCAAAGGTAACTCCTGGAAGAGGTCTCCCTGAATAGCCCATGGCATGCTGCCTTCCATTACGCAGAGAGACATGTAACGTTCCTTCGGCTCTACAGGACGGGGTTCGCCTTCAGCTTTGAATCTGTCTGCCATTTGTTTTCTTAAAGCAGGGTCGGTGAAATCGCCTGCCTCTTCCATGCGTTTAAGGATGAGATCGAAGGGGCGGGCATCTTTGGGACAGTATTCGTTACAAGCAAAACATGTTACACAATCATAGATCCAGTTTTCCTTTTCACCTCTGGCAAGTTTTTTAAACGCCTCTGACCCGCTTTCTCTGTCAAAATCCAGGTAGTTACACCTTGCAAGACATTCACCGCAAAAATCACAGCGATCTTCACGAAACATGATTTATTTCCTCCATGTTTTAAAGTGGGCAAGTTAATTTGACATAGACTATCTCCTTAAGTCAAGGATATATGAGAATATGCACCTCATATTTATGTGATCGATCACACATTGTATTTCGAGGATGTGAAAGGAGTGTGTTTTTCTCAGCTTTACAATTCTGATACCGGAGATTAACTCTCGGTGCAGCTGATTGATCCTGAGGAGACAATTTGACCTTGACTTTGGTATTACAAAGTAATAGCTATGGTGTACTGGGGGTAATATGAAGAAGAAAGAGCGAATTATCACATTTAAGGTCCCGCATGATCTTGCTGAGGTTATTAAGAGTATACCTAACAGGTCGGAGTTTATCAGAGCTGCTGTAAAGATGGCGCTGGATAGTACATGTCCTCTCTGTGCTGGTACGGGCACTCTTTCGCCTAGCCAGAAGGCCCACTGGGATGATTTTAGTCGGAATCATAAAGTGAAGCGTTGCACGGAATGTGATGAGATCTACATTGAATGCGAAAAGGGCATACTTTCTGATCCTCACAGTTGAAAGTATCCTTCTCTTCATTATTTTTTTCTGGATGGAAATCACCTCTGCTGCAGAACGAAAAGTGGTGAGGGTGGTTACCTCAATACCGCCACATGCATACGTTGCAGAGCGGATTGGGGGCAAATTCGTTCATGCCGATGTGCTTATCGATGAGGGAAAATCACCCCATAGTTGGGAACCAACGCCTACGAGGGTCGCTAAGTTATCTCAGGCCGATGTCTTCTTTACCCTGAATCTCCCTGAAGAGAGAATCCTTTTAGGGAAGATTAAAAAGTTGCACGGGACGCTGAGATATGTGGACCTGCAAAGAGGTGTGAATTTCAGGTGTTTAGACCGGGGTATTGATGTTGAGAAAAAGGAATTGGCTTGTGTAATTGATCCCCATACTTGGTTGTCCCCAAAAAACATGGCAATCCAGGCCGGGATTATCTGTGATACACTTGTTAGCATGTACGGTGAGCACACAGACTACTTCAGAAGGAACTTAAAGGCTTTTCTTGCGGATCTTGAAGAAGTGAATTCTATGGTTACGCATATACTTGCTCCTTTCAAGGGTAAAAAAATTTATGTTTTTCATCCGGCGTTTGGTTATTTTACTGACACCTATGGTTTGTTCCAGGTGCCGATACAAGCAGAGGGTAAAGAACCTGGACCGCGAACGTTAAGCATTATTGTGCACCAGGCAAAAAGGGAAGGTGTAAAGGTGATTTTTATACAGCCTCAATTTTCAGTGAAAAACGCCCAGGCTATTGCCAGAGCTATCGGGGGGGAAGTTTTTTCCATAAACCCACTGTCTAAAAATTATATTGCAAACCTTGAAATAATGGCAAGGACAATTGCTAAGGGTCTGGGGACATGAATCATGAATGGAGAAAAGGCCGATGCTATCAGTTTTGAGAATGTTACCTTCACATACAACGGAGCTCCCGTCTTAGAGGATGTAAAATTTTCCCTGGAAGAAAGGACGTTTGTCTCCGTTGTAGGACCTAATGGAGGGGGCAAAACGACTATGCTAAAATTGATTCTCGGGATATTGAAACCGACCCGTGGTGAAGTTAAGGTTTTTGGATGCCCTCCCGAGAAAGTAAGACAATGTGTTGGTTACATGCCTCAGCATATGCTTTTTGATCCAAAGTTCCCGATGACGGTTATGGATGTGGTCCTTATGGGACGCCTTGGAAAGGATACGTGGGGTATATGGCCGTATAGAAAGAAGGATAAAGAAATTGCCCTTGAGACTCTGGACAAGGTGGGGATGGTGGGGTACGAAGAAAGGTTGTTTATGTCCCTCTCTGGAGGAGAACGACAACGTGTCCTTATAGCAAGAGCTTTAGCCACAGAACCACGTTTGCTACTCCTGGATGAACCTACGACTAATGTTGATGTGGTGGCAGAAGGGGAAATCTTCAAACTTCTAGATGAAATGAGTCGTGAAATTACTGTGGTCGTTGTCAGTCACGATCTAGGCTTTGTGTCCCAGTTTGTTAAAAAAGTGATCTGCGTAAATAGGAGAGTTGTTCTGCACCCCACAGATGCTGTAACAGGAGATGTGATATGCTCGCTGTACGGAGCTGATGTTCATATTGTCCGTCATGGAAGAGAAGGATGATCCTGTTGTGTGACGTTGCTTCCGTTGCTGCGAAATATACAATTCTCAGTGCCGCTGTCTGGGCTGCACTGCTTGTAAGTGTTTCCTGCGGTATTGTGGGAAGTTATGTGGTCACAAGGCGGATAACGTATGTAGCTGGAAGTATAGCCCATACCATACTTGGAGGAATTGGAGCTGCCCGTTTCTGTCAGGAGGTTTGGGGCTGGACGTGGTTTACACCGGTCCTAGGTGCTGTAGTTACTGCAATTTCTGCGGCGGTAATAATCGGTTTAGTCAGATCGAAGTCGAAACAGAGGGAAGATACCATAATTGCCGCGCTCTGGGCGTTAGGGATGTCAATGGGGATTCTTTTCATGTACAGTACACCTGGTTACGCTGAAGACCTTATGAGTTACCTCTTTGGTAACATCCTTATGATCACCTCGGATGATCTCTGGATGATAGTTCTCCTCGATGGGATTATTCTGATTGGGGTTGTTATTTTTTACAATCCTATCCTTGCAATATGTTTTGATGAAGAGTTCGCCCTTACCCGTGGGATTCCCGTTCAACTCTACTATGTCGTACTTCTCTGCGCAACAGCTCTTACTGTAGTTTTGCTTTCTTTTGTTGTTGGGGTGGTCATGGTGGTGGCTTTGTTATCCATTCCTGCAGCGATTGCAGGTGAATTCTGCAAAAAACTCTGGCAGATGATGACTTTTGCGACACTTCTGACAGCTATTTTCATACTTTCTGGTCTGTTTTTTAGTTACAGATGGGATATACCGACAGGTGCCACAACCATAGTGATTGCAGGTTTTTCCTATTTGGCTGTGATTGTGGCAGATAGAATCGTAACTAGGTTAAGAATGCGTGGTTGATTGAGGGTACAGATGGGTTTAATTGCAGGTATTGATGGTTGTCGTTCTGGATGGTTCTGTCTTACCGAAGATATGGCTTCTGGGGAAATTGATGCACGCATCATTTCTAATATTGAGGAGATTTTAGGCTGGCAGCCTTCTCCGGAAGTCGTTACTGTAGACGTGCCCATCGGGATTCCAGATGTGGGTTATCGCGTTTGCGATATAGAAGCTCGTAAGCGTTTGGGATACCCACGGGCGAGTTCTGTCTTTCTAACCCCTGTGAGGGCAGTGCTTCTGGCCGGATCATATGGGGAGGCTTGTGAAATAAATAGAAAACGCACTGGTAAAATGTTGAGCAAACAAACGTGGAACATAATTCCAAAAATACGCGAGATGGATGGCTTTGTCCGGGGTTATGACGTGGAACAGACATGGATACGAGAAATTCATCCTGAGGTTAGCTTCTGGGCATGGAATGGTGGCAGGGCGATGAAGTTCAGCAAACGGGTAGCTCAGGGACAACAGGAGAGGGAACACCTTATAAGAACGTTTTACGGTGTTCGCTTTGATCATGTGAAAGAACAATTAGGTGCAAAAGGGTTTAAGTGCGATGATTTGCTTGACGCTTTTGCTGCCCTTTGGAGTGCGAGGAGAATCGTAAACGGTAAAGCAATAATTTTGCCAGAATATCCACCAGTGGATCCAATGGGGCTCCGAATGGAGATAGTGGTATGAAAAAGGGTGCCAAAAAAATGGCACCCTTTTTCATTTTTCTTATTTTTCTGGTTTTTTAAGTAGCGCGAAGGCTGTGAGCATACCGAACAGCGCAAGAACGGCTGTAGCGTAGAAAGCATACAGATAGGAACCAAGTACATCCTTTGCTTGGCCTGAGATTATACCTCCCAAGATAGCTCCCAGTCCGTATGCAAAGAAGACAAGTCCATAGTTGCGTGCGTAGTTTTTAACACCAAAGTAGGTGGTTGTTGTTGTGGGTGCTATTGCAAGCCAGCCGCCAAGGACGAGCCAGAAACCCATAAAACTCAGAACGTATGTCCATAATGTGCCTTCTCCGGCGGTTAACATTGCCAGTGAGCAAACGAGAATAATCACAAAGGATATTATGGCGGTAGTTCTTGGTGAGAGCTTATCGGTTAAGTACCCGAATAGTGGACGTCCCACACCATTGAAAATAGCGAATACACCAACTAGGGTTGCTGCTGTTGCTGCATTGATCTTAATGATTTCCTGACCAACTGGGCTGGAAATACCAATTGCCATGAGACCAGCCAGACAACCAATGGTGTAGCAAATGAAAAGTCCATAAAAGGCCCCTGTCTTTACCATTTCACCCATTGTAAATTCCTGACCAGCTGTGCTTTGGCCAGACGTGACAGGTTTCCAACCTGCCGGTGCCCATCCTTCCACTGGGTAGCGGAAAGGTAGGAAGCAGATCACTAGAATGACGAGGAATGCAGCACCCATAACAAAGAAAGTTTGCATGGGTCCAATAGTTTTTATCAGATAAGCGGCAACATTGGCGGAGATGAAAGGAGACCCACCAAAACCTGCCAGTGTTAACCCGAGAGCCAATCCTCTTTTGTCGGGGAACCAGCGCCCCACAACTGCTAAAGGTGCACCATAGGCAAGACCAACACCTCCACCTCCAATAACACCATAGGCAATGGTTAGCATCGCAATACTTGTGGATTGGCTGGCTAACATCCATCCCACCCCTACAATTACGCCTCCTAAAATGCCCAGATTACGGGGACCGAGTTTGGCCATTAACTGACCACCGAAGAACATCATTACAGCAAACATGGCTAGAAATACCATGAATGGCAATCCCGCTTCCGTCGCTGTAGCATTAAGCAACTGCTGGACAGGCTTACGGAACACGCTGTACGCATAGATGCTGCCGAGACATAGGTTGATCGCAAATCCCAGTAGAACCAACAACCAACGGCCTGATTCTGCTGGCATTCCCAATAATTTTGAATCATTCATACTATTCCCCCTCCTGACAATTGGTTTGGCAGGACATAACCGAACACGGTCGATTTGTCAAGGATTTAAGCAATTTTATTGTGGCATGAAAAGTGCATCATACATAATTTAAAAATGAACCTTTCGTGCATAGAATACTTAAAGAATGCTTTTTGACACATTATGAGAAGTTACTGTGATGGGATTTTTGAAATAACGCCGTCAATATTTTGACGAAGAAAATTAAGGAGGTTTGGGTATGAAAAGGAGGTTTTTAGCGGTTTTGTTGGTTGGTTTTTTTCTAGTAGGTTTGGCGTGGGCTTCTTCTAAAGGTACGGCAAAAGAAGCTGAGGAACTGGTTAAGAAAGCGGTGGCACTGTACAAGTCTGTGGGCCAGGAAAAAGCCTTTGCCGAGTTTAACGATCCTAAGGGGAAGTTTGTGGATCGTGATCTTTACATCTACGCATTGAACATGAGTGGAACGGTTTTAGCTCACGGGGCGAACAAGGCGCTTATCGGGAAGGACCTATATAATCTGAAGGACTCTGCGGGCAAGCAGTTTCTGAAGGAAATTATCGATGTTGCCAAATCTAAAGGGAAAGGTTGGGTTGAGTACAAGTGGACCAACCCTGTGAGCAAAAAGGTAGAGGATAAAGTGGCCTATTTTGAGAAGGTGGGAGACGTTATTCTCGTGTGTGGTTACTACAAGTGATGTTTTTGGGTTCAGGCTGTGATGCTGGAAGGCATCGCAGCCTGTTTAACCCTGGGAGGGACGTGAGATGATAGGACGACTGTTTGGAAATCTGAAAATGTGGCAAAAATTGTTGTTGGCCCCTCTTCTGGTCACGTTGTTTATGATTGGTTTGTCGATCTGGGTGTATCTTGGTTTAAACAACCAGAAGATAGCTGTGGATGATATATACAACAGTCGGTTTAAAGCTTACCAGAACATATCTCGCATTGCCAACGATATAGCGAATGTTCACTCTAACGTCTACAGGGTTTTAAGCTGGGCCAACTCCAATTATGAAAAGGGAAAGATAGATGCCCTTGCAAAGGAACAGATTGTGGCAATTGAAAGGAACATAAAGGAATTGCAAAGCATTCTGAGATCGCAGAATGTAAATGCCGAGGAGAAAAAACTTCTGCAGGAAGCTATTGGGACACTTCTGGAGTATCAGAAACCGGCTGTTGGTGTGTTGGATGTAGCATCGGCAGATGTTCACGCATCTACAATGTTCATGGGGGTTGCCGACGAGGCGTATTTGAAACTAAACAAGCATCTCGAACAACTCATGTCTCTTGAGGAGAAGCTGAGCAGAGAGAAGTTCGAGTTTTCTGTGAAGAATTCCAACACAACAATGCAGATTTTCATTGTGGTTTTTGCATTAGCGTTGGTTATGTCCATATCTCTTAGTATCTTTGTCAGCCGTGCCGTAGTGGCGCCTATATACAGAACCATAGAGGTTGTGCAGAAAGTGGCCGAAGGCGATTTGACAAGGGAAATAGATTTGAATTCACGTGATGAATTGGGAGAGCTGGCTCGAGCAGTAAATACCATGAGATTGAAGATGGGTGATGCTGTTGGTCGGTCCCTTTCTATATCAAAGGATCTTTCAGAGTCTGCCTCTCATCAGGCATCATCCCTTGAGGAAACTTCTGCTGCGATGGATCAAATGGCTTCGATGATAAAGCAAACTGCAGATCATACCGCAGAAGCAAACAGTTTGATGAATGCTGCGAAGGATGCCATCCAGAAGGCAAATGGTTCCATGAATGACCTCGAGCAATCTATGAAGGTGATAGCCTCGTCGAGTGAGAAAACGCAGAGTATTGTAAAAAGCATTGACGAGATTGCTTTCCAGACGAACCTCCTGGCTCTTAACGCGGCGGTGGAGGCCGCTCGTGCAGGGGAGGCGGGTGCGGGTTTTGCAGTGGTAGCTGATGAGGTGCGTAATCTCGCTATGAGGGCAACTGAGTCGGCGAAAAACACGTCAGGTCTAATCGAGGATATTGTTCGGAAGGTTAAGGAGGGCGAAAAGCTCGTTCAGTTAACAAGCAATGCTTTCACCCATGTGACTGATACATCGAATAAAGTAATGGAGCTGATAAGTGAAATAGCCACAGCATCAAAGGAACAGTCGGAAGGAATTAATCAGATAAATCGTGCACTGGCAGATTTAAACCAAGTAACGCAACAAAACGCGACTAATGCACAAGAGCTGGCACACATCATGTCGATGTTCAGTACTGAGGACAATAAGAGACAATTAAAAGAGAGGCCAGCTTTCATTGCTTTTAAGGAAGCCGCTGTGAAGAAAGAGAGTGCTGAAAAGCTTATACCTCTTACTACTTGAGATAAAAGATAACAGGAAGGCACAGGTGCATATGGACCCTGTGCCTATCCTTGTTTTATCTCCGTTTAAGTTCCCTTTCTCTGAGCTCCCGGCGTAGAACTTTGCCCACGGAGCTTTTGGGAAGAGAATCCATAAACTCCACAAACAGAGGAACTTTGTAAGGGGCTAGTTTCTCCCGGCAAAACGCTAATATTTCTTCTTCACTCAAAGTTTCACCGGGTCTAGGTACCACAAAAACTTTAACTACTTCTCCTTTATATGCATCGGGTATACCGATAGTGCAGACCTCAAGTACTTTGGGATGGGACATGATTAGCTCATCTATCTCCCTGGGATATATGTTGTAACCTCCGGATATTATGACGTCTTTTTTGCGATCTACTATGGTCAGATAACCATCTGTGTCAAGAAAACCAACATCACCAGTCTTAAGCCATCCATCTTTAAGGACGAGCTGTGTTTCATCTTCTTTTTTATAGTAGCCCTGCATCACTTGAGGTCCTTTAAAGCAGATCTCACCTGTTTCTCCGATGGGAAGTTCTTTTTCGCCTGTTTCTAAGTCCACAATTTTTAAATCGGTATTTGGCAAGGGTACACCAACAGTTTCCGGTTTCTCCAACCCACCCCATGGGGTTGCTGTTCCCATAGGAGTTATCTCTGTGAGTCCGTAAACGTTAATCAGGGGAACATCTCTCACTTTTTTGAGGGCAGCAATCGTTTCCACAGCCATAGGAGCAGCGCCGGTTAGGTACGCTTTCACAAAGGAAAGGTCCATATTCAAAAAACGCTCGTTATTGAGGAGTGCTACGAAGATTGTGGATACACCGGGAAGGAGAGTGGGTTTGAACCTCTCAATTAAGTCAAGAATTATTGCTGGTTCGGGTCTTGTAACTAGGATGTTTGTCCAACCAGCGTATATACATGTGTTCTGTATTCCCGTCCAACCGGCGGCGTGGAAGAAAGGATATATAGCCAGCATCCTCTCGCCACCATCCGGGCACTCGGGAAACCAGCTCCGGAACTGCTGCACATTGGAAGAGATATTTCCGTGACTTAGCATCACACCTTTACTTATACCAGTAGTACCCCCCGTGTATAGCAATGCCCCAAGATCGTCCCAGGTCGGGTTGTTGTCAACCGGGGTATCTTTTTCGGCCTCTACGAGTTGTGAAAACCTAAAAACGTTTTTTACTGAAGGAATCTCAGCCACGGGGAAATTGGGTTTCAAAGGAGGAGGTAAGAAATCCGCAATGGAACAGAAGATGATCTTTTCTACCTTTGTTCGTTCCATGAGCTTTTCTCCCAGGGTTGCCGCATTGTCTAACATAATGGCGGTTGTTGATTCCGAGTCATTGAACTGATAGGTTAACTCATCGAGTGTGTATAGGGGATTGTTCATGACCGTTACCGCGCCAATACGGAACATGCTGTAGTTGGCTATGGTAAATTGGGGAATATTGGGGAGGACCATGGCCACTTTATCTCCCTTTTTTACACCGAGATTTATGAGTGCACGGGAGAATCTGTTAACAAGGGCCTCCAGTTCGCTGTATCTGATTTCCGTGCCAAAAAATATCAGGGCTGGGTTATTGGGGTATCTCTCGGCGGTTCTTCTCAGAATTTCCGGCATTGTCAAACGTTCAAAAACGATTTCCCTCGGAACCTTTGGGTGGTAATGCTTGTGCCAAGGTCTTACGAATTCAGACATGTTTCCCTCCTTTTTTAAGTGATTTTATGTTCTCTCTATTATTGTTGCAGGGGCCATACCACCTCCTGTGCAGAGAGAGATGAGGGCGTATTTACCTTTGCGGCGTCTGAGTTCGTGCACGGCGGTTACCATCAAACGGCAGCCAGAATTCCCCACGGGGTGACCGAGGGCCATTGCACCTCCGTTAACATTGAGGCGGTTCAAATCTGCATGGAGTTCTTTTGCCCAGGCAAGAGGAATGGGTGCAAAGGCCTCGTTTATTTCGTAGATGTCCATATCTTCAAGTTTTAAACCCGCTTTAGAGAGCACTTTTGGTGTTGCGAAAATGGGGCCTGTAAGCATGAGTCGTGGGTCTGACCCTGCAACGGCATTGGCCACTATGCGGGCAAGGGGTTCTATATTCAGTTCCTTCATTTTGTTCTCTTCCATAAGAACCACTGCGGATGATCCATCCGTTATGGTGCTGGAAAGACCTGCTGTTATCCATTTTGTTTTCGGTAAGATCTTTAGGCTGTTTAATATCTCATGGTTGGTTTCTGGGCGTATTGTTTCGTCTGTGTCCCGGATTATTTCGTTTCCCTCTTTGTCAAGACCTTTCATAGGAAGAATCTCATTTTTGAAGTATCCCTTTATTGTTGCCTCATGGGCTTTGCGGTGACTGGCTATCGCAAAATCCTGACACTCTTCCTTGGTGATGTTCCAGGCGTCGGCGACCATTTGGGCAGCTTCTATTTGATCTGGTATCCCGAATTGTTCTGTGTAGAAGGGGCCAAATGGGTTCCCCATGGGTTTTCCGTTGTAGAGTGTACCATTTAAGTCGGAGAACATTCCGTATTTGGACATGAGTTCGCAACCGCTGGCTATCACTATGTCCATCGTTCCTGAGGCTATCAGGGCATAGGCCATTTGAATTGCTGTGAGACTGCTACCGCATTGTCTATTCACAGAAACGCCGGGAACGGATACAGGAAAACCCGCTGCTAGAACACCCATACGGGCAAGAGTGAAACCCTGTTCTCCCACCTGGTAAACAGTTCCTGTTATGACGTCATCCACAAGGGCTGGGTCTAGATTGATGCGCCTCACTGCTTCTCTGAGGACTGCTCCTAATAGTTCAGGGGCAGTCCAGTCTCTGAGGAATCCGTTCTGTCTTCCCACTGGTGTACGGACTGCAGATACTATGTAAACGTCTCTCATTTGTTTACACCTCCACTTACGTTTGTGCTTCAAAGTCCCATTAGGCGTCCCACGATAACTTTCATCACCTCGGTGGTTCCGGCGAAGATGGGAAACACTCTAATATCCCGCGCATAGCGGCAGATAGGATACTCTTCCATGTACCCGTAACCACCATGAAGCTGGACACAGTGGTATGCAACCCTATTTGCCATTTCGCATACCCACGCTTTGGCCATTGATACCTTTTTTACAATATCCTTACCGGAGATGTGGTCCTCGATGAGGGAGTCAACAAAGGTTCTACCCAGTTCTATTTCTGTCGCCATTTCCACAATTTTGAAGGTATTGTGCTGAAATGAACTGATAGGTTTACCAAAGATAGTCCTCTGTTTGCAGTACTGAATTGTCATATCCAACATCGCCTCAGCCATTGACTGGGCCATAATACTGCAGACGAGCCTTTCCTGCTGCAGTTTCTGCATCATGTAGTAAAAACCTTCCCCTTCTTTGCCGAGAAGGTTGCTTACAGACACACGGCAGTTGTCGAATGTTAATTCTGCCGTGTCCTGACTGTGGAGCCCCATCTTTGCCAGTTTTCTGCCCTTTATATAACCCGGTGTTCCGTCCTCGACGAGGAGAAGGCTTATCCCCTTCGATGGGGGGGAGGCCGTGGGGTTTGTTTTTGCAGCAACAATACAGAGGTCGTTTATTAGCCCATTGGAGATAAATGTTTTTTGTCCGTTGATTACGTAGCTATCCCCTTCGCGGATCGCCGTTGTTCTGATGGCTGCGAGATCCGATCCTGTGTTTGGTTCTGTCATAGCAATTGCAGTTATTACATCGCCAGAGGTACATAGGGGGAGCCACTTCATTTTTTGCTCTTCGGTTCCGTAACTGTGTATGTAGGGTACTATGATATCACTGTGGAGACCTGCGAGCAGGCCATGACATCCTGCATAGGCCATCTCTTCTATAATCACTACGGAATATTCGAATCCCGCGCCCATTCCCCCGTATTTCTCCTCTAACCAAGGACATAGATAGCCGTTTTGACCCATTTTTTTCCAAGCTTCCCGAGGGACAATACCCTGTTCTTCCCATGTTTCGATGTGGGGTTTTATTTCCCTATCCAGAAATTTTCTGAACGCTGCTCTGAATATCTCGTGTTCCTCTTGGAAGATCTTTCGAGTCATTTTGGCCCCTCATCGGTAAAATTTTTTTCCGAACATCTTCTCGCTCAAACCTGTAAGATCGGCCCATTTCATGGGTCCACCCTTGTCAGGAGGAAACCCAACCCCCCATATCATCCCCACATCGATAAGTCGAACATCATCAACTATTCTGCGATCAAGCAGATCATTTCCTACCTTTACCATTTCCTCAAGAATCTCCTGTTGGATTTCCCGGTCACTTCTTATTTTCCCATCTCTTCTCTCGATAAGGGGAAGCACATCGGGATCTACGGAACCATCCTTCAGGAAGATGCCCTTCCCAGATTTTTTAAGACCTAGTCTTCCATCGGAAACGATGTTTTTCAGAGACTTTTGTTCTATACCCATACCGAGCAAGGCTTTGTATGGCACATCGATCCCCACCTCATCTATCAGTCTTATGGGTCCTACTGGCATACCAAAGTTCACCATTGCCTTGTCTACCACCTCAATGGGAGTACCTTCCTCGACATAGCGGAGGGCGTTTAGGAGATAGGGTATGATCATGGCATTTACTACAAACCCCGGGTTGTCTTTACACACAATGGGTCGCTTGCGGATCAGACCCACGAAGTGAAGCAGATTATCAATGGTTTCCCTACTCGTTTTTTCCCCCTGCACCACTTCCACGAGCTGCATCATCCAAACGGGTGAGAAAAAGTGCAGTCCACCAAAACGTTCTGGGTTTTTGACTGCTTCAGCCATTTTTGTTATGGGAATGGAAGATGTGTTACTCGCAATTATGCAATCTTCGGGGACAACGGTGCAGAGTTCTTTGAAAACTTGGTTTTTTACATTTATGTCCTCAAAAACGGCCTCCACTACCAGGTCCACGTCTCTGAACGTATTACCGTATTCCGCGGTGAGCTCCAAACGGGAAAGTATGGATTCCAGTGACTCTTTAAGTTTATTCTTCGATATCATTTCGTCTAGAACTCTGGAAATAAAGTTCTTTCCTGGCTCCAGAGCTTCGGGTAAGTCTTTCACCACAAGGGGAAGATTGGTATTCTTCAGGACTTCAATAGCGATACCCCTACCCATTGTACCTAATCCGAGTATGGCTATTTTTTTTAGGGATTTCGGCTGAAATCCTCTTGAGATAAAGGATCCGGGTTTATCCGTTAGAGTCTTTAAGAAGAAGGTATTTATGGAACCCTTGGATTCTGGAGTTTCAACAACCTTCTGGAAGTATTTCTTCTCGATCTCCAGACCTTCTCTAAGGGAAACCTTTAGTCCTTCCTGCAGGGCAGCTAAAGCTAACATATGGGCAGGAATTTCTCTTCCTTTTGTTGTTTTTAGCACTTCGGTTCTTGCCATTGCCACTATCTTATCGATGTTAGAAAAATCGTGGCTCGGACGCTTTAAGGTTAACTTTCCCTCTATGAGATCTCCTAAGAATTTTTTTGCCTCGGAGAGGAGATCCGCATCAGGAGGTAGAAGTTTATCCACGATTCCTAGTTCGAAAGCCTTCGCAGCGGGTAGCATGGTTCCCTTGAGTATGAGTTCTATCGCAGGTGTGCCTATGAGGCGAGGGAGCCTTTGGGTTCCACCTGCCCCGGGAAAGAGCCCCACGTTGCATTCTGGAAGGCCGATTAGTGTAGTTTTGCCTTCTTTTGCAATTCTTGCAGTGCATGCTAGAGCAAATTCCAGTCCCCCTCCGAGACAGTGACCGTGGATGGCGGCAAGGGTAGGTACCTTTAATGATTCAATTCTGTTGAAGTGACCATGGAAGATGTTGAGTATCTTCATGGCCTCTTCGCCACTCTCTATGTTGGCGATCATCTGTAAATTGGCTCCGGAGAAGAAATTATCGGGCTTGCCTGAAATAAATAATACACCTTTGATCTCTTCTGAGTTTTCCAGGATGTCTAGTACTTCTCCTAGTTCGGAAATTGCCTCCCGTGTCCATGTGTTCATGGGTTCACCAACCACGTCGAAAGTAACGATGCCCAATTCGTTTTCCAGTTTAACTTCGAATATTTTTCCCATGTGTGTACCCCTCATTTACCTAGTTTTTTCTTAATATCTTCTCTTAGAACACCTTTCAGAATCTTCCCCACTGGGTTTCTGGGGATTGCGGTGATAATTTCCAATCTTTCGGGAATCTTGTATGCCGCAATGCCTTTTTCTTTCATAAAGGTTTTGATCTCCTCTAATGTCAATTGCTCGCCCGGTTTAGGAACAACATAAACACACACCTTTTCTCCGAGCATTTCATCTGGCATGGCTACAGCTGCCGCATCCAGAACTTTCGGGTAAGCAAGAATCATATTCTCCACTTCCTGGGCACTTATGTTGAAACCACCACGGATGATGATGTCTTTTGCCCGATCGAAGAACCCCACGCAATCGTTGTCTTTGATCTGGAAAAGGTCACCTGTGTTGAAGAAACCGTCTTTGTCGAAAGATTTTTCAGTTAGATCTGGCCTACGGAAATAACATGGTATTACGTTTGGACCTTTATACCAGAGTTCTCCCACAGCTCCTTCTTCCGTTAATTCCTTTTTGGTGACGGGATCCAAAATTTTCATATGTATGTGTTTTCGAAGTGGAGATATATTTTCCCATTTCGAGCCTTTCTTTCCATAATGGGGAAAGTGGTCCAGACGCATCTCCAGGTCAGGTATGTCATATGGCCCAGCAACGTTGGCTGTACCCTCATTCTGACCCCATATATTGGCGAATTCAATGCCCCAGCGACGTCTGAGCTCCTGAACAGACCATAGAGATGGTGGAGCCGCTCCGATAGTTATGGCCCTCATCTTTTTTAAATCGAATTGATCAACCTTGGGATGCTTTAGAAGAGCGTTCACAATTGCGGGAACTAGGAGAGTGTAGTTTATCTCCTCGGTCATGAGCTGCATCACAAAGGTGGGTCCGTCAAACGGATGATGGAGACAGAACTTCCCTCCCCCGATGAGCCATTCAATAAACACCGTTCCTACGGAAGCCATGTTGACAAGGGGTCCTGCGGTGATCACATTATCACCAGGTTTTATAGGGGCTGTTTCGTAGCAGAAAGATGCCTGAAATATCCAGTTGTTGTGGCTCAAGGGACATCCCTTTGGTTCTGCTTCTGTACCCGATGACCAGCATAATGTAAAGATATCGTTGGGGTCCAGGGGTACTTTATCTAGTTTCCCTGTTACATCCCCTTTACTCATCTCCCGAATCTCTTCCAGCGTTAATATTTCTTTGAGATTTGAGAAGTTAGGTTTGAGTTCCTCGATCATTTTTTTGTGACTGAAGTTGTTGAATGTTTCCACAGTGATGAACGCTTTGGCCTCTGTCGTTCTTAGCACATGATTGATCTCCGTCTGACGCCACTGCATAGGAAGGGGTGATATTAGGGCTCCAGCCCGGGTAATGGCAAGGTAGAGCATGGCGAGTTCCCAAGTATTGGGTAATTGCACCACTACAATGTCATCCTTGCCGATGCCTTTTGACAGGAGGGCTTCACCTGTGGCGTCCACAGCCCTGTCGAGTTCCTTGTAGGTTAACCTTTCTGGTTTTAGACCAACGAGTGTTTCCTTATTCGGTGGGTCAACGAGACATATCTTGTCGGGTGCTTTGGCCACATTTTCTTTGAAGCAATCGATGAGTGTTTTATTGCCCCACACACCTTTTTCTGTCCATTCTTTAATCTTCTCCTTTGGTGCAAGAATCATAATGTCCCCCCTTTTAGAAATGGTTAAACTTTAAGAATAATGGCTTCCCCCTGAGCAAGCCCGCCGCAAATGGCCGCAACTCCATAACCTCCGCCGCGGCGTCTGAGCTCATACGCGAGGGTCATCGTAATGCGTCCCGCGCTTGCACCGACAGGGTGCCCAATGGCGATGGCCCCCCCGTTTACGTTCGTTCTCTCCTGGAGTTCTTTCCATTTTTTTTCGTCTCCACCCGCTAGGATTTTTGTTGAGACCAGCGGCATGGCAGCAAACGCCTCGTTGATTTCTATGAGTTTCATATCGTCGATTGTAAGACCAGCAGTGGCGAGTGCCTTCTGAATGGTATATGCCGGGATAATGGCAATGCCCCTTGGTTCCATGGCATGAGAAACAACCGCGACCACCGTCGCTAGAGGTTCTAGCCCTCTCTTCTCAGCCTGTTCTCTTGTCATGAGCAGAATGGCACTGGAACCGGCGCTGATGGGCGGGGCATTACCAGCTGTTACCGTCGGACTACCGTAAACTGTTTTGAGCTTAGAGAGTTCTTCGAGAGAAGTTTTCCTAGGAGCTTCATCCCTGTCAATAACAATGGGACCTCCTTTCTTCTGCGGAATGATAACGGGTGTAAGTTCTTCTCCAACTCTTATCTTTCCATCTTCGTAAGCTTTTAGGCAACGTTCGTGGCTCCTTAGGGCCCATTCATCCTGCATTTCGCGTGTTACCCCGTATTCTAAAGCTACTTCCCCGGCGTCCACGGCTACTGGTTTGAATCCCTTTGCCTGGTAACCCAGTTCATAAAGGAGGTCGATGAGCTTGATATGTCCAAGTCTCGTTCCACGTCTTAGACCAGGAGCGAGGTGTGGTGTGCGCGGCATGTTTTCCGAACCTACGGACATTACCGTGTTTGCCATTCCGGCTTTCATTGATAAGGCACCCAATCTTAACGTTGTGAGAGAAGAACAACAGGCGCGATCTAGTGTTACAGAGAAAAGTTCCGGGGGAAAACCGGCTAGCAAAGTTGCCTGTCTGGCGGGTATATCAGTTTCCAGGGCAAATTCGGCTACTACACAGCTTCCGTAGTAAACCTCATCTACTTCTGCGGTTTTAACGTTCACGCGGTTTATAACCTCTTTCATGACGATCATGGCGAGATCAATACTGGGTATGTCGGCCATAGCAGTATCAAACCTGCTGAATGGAGTTCTAACGGCGCTTACAATCACGATATCCGTTTTGTTTTCCATGGCTCGCCTCCTTCATTTTGCGGGCATTCTTAATGCACCATCGAGGCGGATAGTATCACCGTTCAGCATGGGATTCTCTATTATATGCTGGCAGAGCATGGCATATTCGTCTGGACGACCCAGGCGAGGAGGGAAAGGAACCATTCTACACAAGGCTTCACGGGCCGGTTCTGGAAGAGCGGCTAGCATAGGTGTGTCGAATACCCCTGGCGCAATGGTGACCACACGTATTCCATACTCAGCGCATTCCCTCGCGATGGGTAGCGTCATACCTACGATGCCCGCTTTTGAGGCACTGTAGGCAGCTTGACCAATCTGTCCGTCAAAGGCTGCGATGGATGCAGTGTTGATTATCACTCCCCTTTCCCCCTCGGTGTTGGGAGTATTGGTCAACATCTTCTCCACGGCAAGCCTGATGACGTTGAAGGTTCCCACAAGATTTATCTGTAGTACCCTGTTAAAGAAAGAAAGGGGCATTGGGCCTTTCTTGGATAAGACCTTTCCTGGGTCACCCACACCAGCGCAGTTGATGACTACGTTTATAAGACCAAAAGCTTCTAGGCATTGTTTGATTGCGCTGCTCACACTTTCCTCATTCGTTACGTCTGTGTTAGCGAAAATGACCTGATCTCCTAGTTCAGCGGCCAGTTTTTCACCTTTATCCTGTTGAAGATCGAGAATTGCTGCTTTGCCACCCGCTTCAGCGATTCTACGTACACATGCCTCCCCTAATCCAGATGCTCCACCTGTGACCAATGCCACGGTTTGTTTGAAATCCATACTTTTCACTCCTTTCTTTGAGGTTTTATAACCCTTTTCGTATGCCCCTCAGTATGATTTCCATTGCGGCATAGAGGGTAGATTTCCGATAGTCTGATTTTCCCGGCATCATACGATTCTCCTGAAACTGTATCACTCCCATGAAGGTATTCCAGATAATGATGGATACCACTTTTGGGTCTACCTCTCTGAATATCCCTTTCTCCATACCCTCACATATAGCTTTCTCCACCTGTTTGAGATTGGACCGCATGAGATTTTTCAGGTGGGAAAGCTTTTCGGGAGATAGCAGTTTGGAGAATTCCGCTGCTTTGTACCTTGCAACCAGATGGTAGGCGTCTGGGTCCTGTTCATAAAAGGCGTATGTGGCTTCCATCGCCTTTATAATTTTAGTTTCAGGATTATCACTGCTTTCGGAAATTCTTATGAGATTCTGGGAAAGTTTGTTGAGCGAAGGTTCAATGAGAGCGTAGTAGAGATCCTCTTTGCTTTTGAAATAAATGTATATTGTGGCCTTAGAAATCTCTGCCCGTTTCGCTATCTCTTCCATTGTTGCGGCTTCAAAACCTTTTTCGTTGAAGGTCGCCGCTGCACTTTCCCTGATTTGCTTAATCCGGGCGAGTCTTTCCTTTTGCCTGCGTTCTCTTGTACCCATCCCCCTCCTTAGTATTTTCTATAACCGTGGTTACTTTATGACCAAAGTCATAGTAGTTTTATACTTTACTGTCAAGTGAAAAAATGTTCCTAAAAAGGAATCCTTTTTTTCACTTGAGAAATGGATTTTAATTTCAGAAATTCACATTTTCTATCCCTTTCAATCCGAGGATTTTTCTAGCTTCGTCAGGTGTTGCTGGTTCTATCCCCAGTTCTCGGGCTATGCGGATTATTTTCTCCACCTGTTCGGCGTTGCTTTTTGCGAGGCGTCCTTTTTCTAGGTAGAGGTTGTCCTCTAGTCCCACACGGCAATTTCCACCTAGGAGAAGAGACTGAGTGCAGATGGGAAACTGTGCCCTTCCGGCAACGCACACGGAGAACTCAAAATCACCTATGAGCCTTTTCGCGTAATCCACAAGGAACATGAGGTTCTCTGGACTGGCTGTTATGCCTCCCAGAACGCCCATAACAAACTGGATGTATACAGGTTTCTTCACATGACCTGCTTCAATGAGAAAAGCTACATTGTTCACCATTCCCGCATCGTATATTTCAAATTCCGGTTTTGTTCCATTTTCGTTGAAGATGGCACAGTACTCCCTCATGGTTTTGAAGGTGTTTGGGAAAATGAAGTCCTCACTCATGGCCAGATATTTCGTTTCCCAATCGTACTTCCAGCCGCTGAAGCGGGGTATGGCATGGAATAGAGCGAAGTTGATGGACCCTGCGTTAAAAGAGGCAAGTTCCGGTTTGAACAGTGTTACAGGCGCTACTCTCTGTTCCACGGTCATGCCCAAACCCCCACCTGTTGTAATGCAGATGACGATGTTGCACCTACTCTTGATCTCCGTAATTATTTCCCTTATGAGGTTTGTGTCCGGGACAGGCATTCCATTTTCCGGATTACGGGCGTGGATGTGACACACTGCCGCCCCTGCCTCATAGGCCCTCACCGCCTCATCAGCAATCTGTTTAGGCGTGATGGGTAAATAAGGTGACATGGTTGGCGTATGAATGCTCCCCGTAATTGCCGCTGTAATAATGGCCTTCTCTTTCATTTTTCAAGCTCCTTTCTTTATCCTTTCAGGAAATCTGGTCGTGCCCATTCTGGATTGGGGTATGTGTAGAATCCCTTCCCCGTCTTTACTCCCAATTCATTACGATCAATCATCTCTTTGAAAGAGGGTGGGGGTATGTCTCGCGGGTCTTTAGATTCATTGTAGTACGACATTTCAATATCGTATACCACATCCAATCCCACCATGTCCATTAATGCAAAAGGACCGTACGGCATTCCGGTAAACACCATCCATGCACGGTCGATATCTCGGAAGTCCACGTAGCCGTTGCACGCAAGGAAAAGTACGTGTTTTTTTATTGCCCTCCACACGCTGTTAAAACAGAAACCTAGGATTTCCTTGTTGACCTTTAGGGGAATGAGGTCCAAGGAACGGATAAACTGCCTTGCCGTTTCTATTATTTCTGGTAGTGTTTTAGTTCCCCCCATGATGTCACAGAGTATGAAGCCCACGGCAGGTTGATAGAAGTGCATGTTAAGACAACGTTCCGGTCGATTCGTTGCGCTCTCTATGCGGGAGATAGGTATTGAGGAACTGTTCGTGGCGAGGATGGCATGTTTCGGTGCCAACTTGTCCATTTTTGTGAAGACTTCCCTTTTCAGTTCCAACACCTCAGGGACGGCTTCGATAACGAGATCTGCATCTTTCAGACATTCCTCCATGTCAGTGATTACCTTCACACTTGCTGCAGCTTTCTCCCACGCATCTATGGGGACGGTGGGTCCTTTTCCTGTGGTTTTCATTGTGGCTCTTATCTTCTCCAGTGTTTTTGAAAAACTATCCGAGACAGTGTCATATCCTTTCACATTGTATCCGTAGGCAGCGCATTGAACGGAGATCTGTGTTCCCAGTGTACCCAAACCGACGATACTTACGTTTTTGATCTCCATTTTTACCTCCTTTAAATGTTATCAAATTTTCCCGTGAAATTTTAGGAGCATTATCAGTCCATCGTCTCGCCATCTCGCGATTTCCTCGATTGTACGGCCTTGCTCAGGGGAACGTTCGCTTATTTCCTTCAATACACCTTCCTGTGCGATTTCCAACCATCCGGGAGGCCATCTTTTCCAGTCTGCCATGTCCTCCCACCATGATTCCACGGTGGGACCTATGTGCTGAAGTATACCCTTGATGCCCTGTTGACCTCCTCCAAGATGGTAAATGAGATTGGGCCCCATGAGAGCGAGCCGAAGTCCGGGACCGAAGGTAACAGCTCTGTCCACGTCTGCTACAGAACATACACCCCTCCATACAAGATCCACTGCTTCTCTGTAAAGGGCCATGGACAAACGATTCGCAATGAATCCCACGGCTTCCTTCTGAAGTACAATGGGCTCCTTGCCCAGAGCGCGGTAAAAATTGTACGCATGGTCAATGTATTCCTGTGCTGTTCTTTCGCCCTTACTTATTTCTACAAGGGGTATGAGATAAGGGGGGTTGTAAGGATGGGCACCTAGACACCTCTGCGGATAGGCTGACCCCTCAGCAATACGTGTTATCAGCAAACCGGATGTGCTGCTCGCAAAAACTGTATTTGGAGATGCGAATTGATCGACTTCTCTAAGTAATTGCTGTTTTATTTCGTATCTTTCCGGGGCTGCTTCCTGGATGAAATCCGCATCTTTCACTGCTTCAGATAGATCTGTTGTGTATCGGGCGAGCCCTTTGGATACTCTAGCCTGCTCTTCGGTGATGATGCCTTTAGAGACAAGGTAGTCAAAGTTTGTAGAAATACGTTTGCGGGCCATATCCAGAGCTTCATCCGAGATGTCGTATATGTTTACGGGGTAGCCTTTCCAAAGGAAATTCGTTGCCCACCCTGATCCGATTAGACCACCGCCCAGCACGGCGATTTTCTCGATGGTTTTCAGTGTCATTTTTCCACCCCCCTGCTCTAATATATCATGATACCCAGAGGAATTACTACAAAAAGCGCAATAAGCGTTGCGATAATGTGTCCCCAGAAGATGTGTCGGTATGCATTAACGTGAGTTAGACCGGTAACGGCAAGGAAGGTGATGACAACCCCGTTATGCGGTAAAGCATCAAAGCAGCCAGCAGACATCGTGGCGATTCTGTGGATCAGTTCAGGGGAGAGGTTCAATGCTAGGTATTTAGGTATTAAGGTTTCAAGAATAATACCAAGACCTCCTGAAGCTGAGCCTGTAATACCAGCCATTATGTTCGTAGCTATAGATAAAGAAATGATGGGATGCATGGGGAGATTAAGCATCCAGGAGGAAATAGCTTTAAAACCCGCCGTGGAGGCAACGGCCATACCATAGCCCACATCGGCGCAAGTGTTCACTATGGGGATTACAGTATTTACAGCACCTTTATTCAGAGTATCCAGAATATTTTTAAAGTAGGGAAAGAAAAAGGCGAGACAACATATGGTTCCACCCGTTAAGGCCCACACGGCGTCCAGTTTGAAAACGTTTAATAGAACCACAACTACGACCGTAGGTATAGTGCTCAAGTATACATTGGGGAGCTTTTCTGTGTTTACCGTGTCTCCCGTTACTACCCCTATACCTGATGGGGCTATATATGATTCGTTTCGTAGTTTTGCTTTTTTTAGCTCGTATTTGAAGTAAAAGAAGTTAAAAGCGGCCACAATTACTGCACCGGCGATGCCAAGTAGGGGAGCAGCCGTGGGGGTAGAAGCCATGTACTTAGTTGGCATTATGTTCAATATCTGCGGTGAACCGGGGAGCATGGTCATTGTGATGGATCCTATTGAGAACACGTAGGGAATAACAAATAGATGCCAGGGCAAGTTGAGTTCCTTGAAGATCGGTCTCCCTATGGGGATGAGGGCAAATATAACAACAAAGAGACTAACACCACCGTAAGTCAGGGCAACGCCAATAGCGGCAATGGCAATGGCTGCATTCACTGGGTTATCCCGTCCTACGAGTTTGAGAATTCCCTCCGCAATGGAACGGGCCGCACCACTGTCCTCCATAACTTTACCGAAGAGAGATCCCATGAGAAATATGAGGTAGAACTTAGCGGCATAGTTGACAAATCCTTTCATGTACGGTCCCATAAGTGTGTTGAGTATGTCCATACTTGAGAATATTGCTACAATTACAACTGCGAGAGGTGCAATAAGTATGATGTGCCAGCCTCGCAATGCCAGGACTACGATGAAGGCCAAAGAAAAAATGATACCTATGATACTAAGTGTCGTGGGATCCATATGTTCCTCCTTTCAAAGGGTTTTCACGCACAACACCCCTATTAAAGGAGGATCGGGAAGACCACAATGGAGGAGAGCACCCATTTTTAGGGAGTAGAACACCCCATTTTTGATGGTTCATTCATTCCAGAGCTCGGGATCAACGACGCCTATTTTGATGGCGTATTTCAGTAGTTCCAAGCGGTCGTGAATGCCCAGTTTGTTCATCATGGACAATCTGTGTTTTTCTACCGTTTTTGGACTTACGCATAGTATGGAAGCAATCTGGCTTGTGGTATTGCCCTCCACTACAAGTCGGAATACCTGCTGTTCCCTCTCGGATAGGAGGTTGTAACCGTGCGGAGTCGGCGGTTTATCGTGCTGACGCAGATACTGTCCTATTACTTCAGACTTTATCTTTGAGCTGAGGAAGTATTCTCCTCTATGCGCGGCGCGTATTGCCTCAATTATGTCTGTTCTAGGTGAGGCTTTCAGCACGTATCCTAAGGCACCCCGCGCAAGTGCCTGGTATACAAAACTCTCTTTGCCGTACATGGTGAATATTACTATTTTAACCGTCGGAACGGCACTGCGTACCAGCCCTATGAGTTCCAGGCCGTTTAGCACGGGCATGGCAATATCCACAACTATTACATCAGGTTTTAGACTTTTTGTCTTTTCCAGGGCTTCGTATCCATCTTCAGCTTCACCTATAACTTGAAGGTCAGGTTCCGCGTCGATTACCTGTTTAAGTCCGTCTCGAACTATGGCATGATCATCGGCCACAAGAATGTTTATTTTTTTCATGTCCTTTTAGTCTCCTATGGGGATCTCTACCCTTACGCTTGTTCCTTTGCCTGGTGCCGAGGTGATGCTTAAGGATCCACCGACGGAACTTACCCTTTCCCTCATACTCAGTATGCCCACTCCGCGGGGTTTGCCCCTTTCATTATGTAGATTTTCTGGATTGTAGCCCACGCCATTGTCCCTAATACTTAGAATTATGCTGGGATAGTTGAATACTAGCAAGATTTTTACCTCCGTTGCCCGGGCATGTTTTGCTATGTTTGTCATGCATTCCTGAAAAACCCTGTAAAGAACAATTTCTGTTTGTAACGGTGGACGTCTTTTAAATCCAATGGCTTCAAATGATACGTTTAGTCCTTGCCTGTCACGAGTGTAATCCTGAATGTACCATTCCATCGCCGGGATAAGTCCAAGATGGTCAATGACGTCCGGCCTTAGGATGGAGATTTTTTTTCTTATATGTTCGGCCATTTTCTCTACCTGTTTGATTAATGTACGACACCGTTCCCTCTGGATTAGTTCCTCTTCTGGCAGAGACATCTCGAGCACTTCGAGTCCAAAATGTAGAGAGGTTAGATTTTGTCCTAATTCGTCGTGAAGATCTGCGGCCAGTTTTTTCTTCTCCTCCTCACTCACCTCTATCAATCTCCTATAGAGATGTCTGATTTCCTCTTCAGCACGCAGTCGCTCCGAAATATCTGCTACAAAAACGACAACAGCTGGGTGCCCTCGGAAGGTAGCCGGGCTTGCCCAAAGCTCAGCCCACATAACTGAGCCATCTTTTCGGAGGGCTCGAAATGCGTACTGTTGCGGCTGGAACTGTTTTTTTTGTCGCTGGATACCTCTCTTCTTAACGGTTTCTCGGTCATCAGGATGTATCAGTTCCCAAAAGGGTTTTCCTACGAGTTCTTCTGCTGAGTTGTAGCCCAGCATAGTGACCAATCTTCTATTTAGGTACTGGAAGAGACCGTTTTGGTGAAAACAGATACCAACGAGCGAATTTTCCAACACTGTTCTGTGTTTTTCTTCTGATTCCTGGAGGATTCGCTGGATTCTTTTCTTATCCGTGATGTCTATCACAAAATATTCTTGCTGGGCAGCATATCCTCTTTTGTTACGTCTTATCAAAGCTGTTATGCTTATGTCGATTATTGAACCGTTTCTCTTTCGCATCTGTGTTTCGAATTCTTTCACGTATCCTTTTCTTTCAATCAATTGCTGGAATACCACTCTATCTTCGGGATTTACGAATATATAATCCCGGGCATTAAGTCCTATAACTTCTTCGGTGTTTGCATAACCAAGCATGTCTACTCCCGCTCTGTTGATGTCCAGAATAATTCCGTTTCTATCCGTGATGAGTATCATGATTGGGGAGTGCTCAAATAGATGGCGGTATCTCTTGCTTTTCTCAATTGAGATTCTGGGGGATTTACTTTCCCCGAAACCACTGGATTCTTTCATTATGCCCTTTGCCGATTTAGAACGAGGTGAATGAGTATAGATTTTTGACTTTAGGTATGTCAAGTAAAGTTAAATCACGATGTATCGAACAACTGTGATTAGACGTATTTTCCCCCGAACTGAATCGGTAGTTGAATTGATCTCTGAAATGATAACATTGGATTTTAAAAGGTGCTCACGAATTTTGTGATCCACGTAGATTTGAATTTTCTTAAGTTTTTGAAATAGTGATCTGTTGTTGACAGGTCCACAGATTTATTCTCCTCCTTCATTTTTTTAAGTTGTTGCTTTTTTGTAAGGTCCTTTGATACGCTTTATTTTACAATTTAAAGATGTGAGGTTGAATTGAAATTTAGCACGATTCGTTTAATGGATGTCTGGTTAGGTAGGTTTTTCTGCTTCGGATTGACATTGGTGCGTTATATCGGCGAGGCGTTATCCAGAGATGGAAGCACCTCTCAACCAATACGTAAGATCCTCTTTTTGAAACTTATAGAGCAAGGTGCAACGGTTCTGGCTGCTGGAGCAATAAGGAGAGCAGTGCATATGGTGGGAGGGAAAAACGTATATTTCTGTGTTTTTGCAGAAAACAGGGAAATTCTGGATGTTCTTAACCTGATACCTAAAGAGAATGTGTTTACTCTGAGGCACGATAATATTTTTGTTTTTGTTCGTGATGTTTTTTCCTTTCTACGCAGGGTTAGACACCTGAAAATCGATGCAGTTATTGATATGGAGTTTTTCTCTAGGGCTTCTGCAATCATCGCTTTTCTCACCGGTGCTAGGAACAGGGTAGGACTTCATCGTTTCACTTCTGAGGTGCCTTACAGAGGAGATCTTGTGACGCACAGGGTTCAGTACAATCCGTATCTCCATGTGGCGGTGGCTTACGAACTATTGGTTGAGGCCCTTAATTCTGACCCTAAGGAAGTACCTTTGCTTAAGCAGAGGAGTGATACTTTTAATTGCTACGTACCTGTTTTTGTTCCTGGGGATGAAGATCTGAGACGGGTAAGAGAGATGCTACAGGAGGCATTTGGAAAAGAGGTGTTCGATAGAAGAATAGTCATTCTAAACCCCAACACTTCGGATATGTTGCCCATAAGGCGCTGGCCGGAAGCACGTTTTGTGGAGCTTGCGAGTATGATTCTGGATAAATTTTCCGAGGTGTGTATAGTTCTAACGGGATCAAGATCTGAAGAGAAGGCCGTTGCAGAGCTGCAAAGAAAGATATGTTCTTGGCGTGTAGCATCCCTTGCAGGAAAGACGACACTACGCGATTTACTTGTGCTCTATACACTAGGACAAGTGCTCGTAACCAATGACAGTGGGCC